>CAZZYR010000437.1:0-2411 GCA_964658235.1 uncultured Acetobacteraceae bacterium
GCGCGCGTTCCCCATCATCACACAGGCTAATCGCTCGTCCCGTCGCACCCGCGCGCGCCGTCCGCCCAATGCGGTGCACATACGCTTCCGGCACGTCCGGCAGATCGAAGTTGATCACGTGCGTCACGCCATCCACGTCGATGCCGCGCGCTGCAATATCCGTCGCGATCAACACGGGCACCGAGCCCTTCTTGAAGTCGGACAGCGCGCGTTCCCGCTGGCCCTGGCTCTTGTTGCCATGGATGGCGCTGGCGGACAGGCCGGCGGCCGTCAAATGCTGCACGATGCGGTCCGCACCATGCTTGGTGCGCGCGAACACCAGCGTGCGGCCCATGTCCGGGCCCTTCAGCATGCGTGTCAGCACGGTGCGTTTTTCGGACTGATTGACGAACACCACGCTCTGCTCGATGCGCTCGGCGGTCGTCGCAATCGGCGTCACGGACACCCGGACCGGATCCTTCAGCATGGAATCCGCCAGCACCTGGATTTCCTTCGGCATCGTGGCCGAGAAGAACAGCGTCTGGCGCGCAGCGGGGATTTCCCGCGCAATGCGCTTGATCGGAATCACGAACCCAAGGTCCAGCATGTGGTCCGCTTCGTCCAGCACCAGCACTTCCGTGCGGTCCAGCCGCACATGGCCTTCGCCGAATAAATCCAGCAGGCGGCCTGGGGTGGCCACAATCACGTCCACGCCATTGGCCAGGTTGGTGATCTGCCGGCCCTTCGGCACGCCGCCGAAAATCAGCGCCACGCGGATATTGGTTTGCCGGCCGTACGTGCGGAAGCTTTCCGCAATCTGCGCGGCCAGCTCCCGTGTCGGGGCCAGAACCAGGCAGCGCGTCGTCTTGCGCTCGTACGGGCGGGGATGGCCCATCAGGCGGTGCAGGATGGGCAGCGCGAAGGCAGCCGTCTTGCCGGTGCCGGTCTGCGCAATCCCCAGCAGGTCCACACCCTTCAGCAGATGCGGGATGGCCTGCGCCTGGATCGGCGTGGGCGTTGTATAGCCGGTAGCAGTCAGGGCCTTGAGCAGCGGGGCTGCCAGGCCAAGTTCGGAAAATTCGGTCATATGAGTAGGTAAGCCTTCAGAACCGCCCTGCGAACAGGGCGGAAGAGCGGTCGGCAGGACCGCAAGCCGGCGCGTGAAATCAAGGAACGAAACCGGCCAGGCTTTGAAAGCGAACGGTGTGCGTTATATGCCGCGCCGCACAATAGTCGGGATTTTGGGACGAAAAGTCAAGGGAAATAGGGCAGGTTAGGGCTTCCCACGGTATACCTCCCCGGCGCGGCCCGCCTTTCCCATCCGCAGCTTCCAGCCGATAAACCGCGCCATGGCGCCCGCATCCACCATCCTCACCGAACCTTATGCCGGCCTGCAGGCCCAGGCCATGGGCCTTGCGGAAGCGGCCGGACTGCGGCCGGACGTGGTGGCGCTGCACCCAAGCCGCCCGTGGTCCTGGGTGGCCGCCGCCGCTTGGCCATCGCCTCTGCGTGCCGTGGGTCTGGCTGCACCCCCGCCTGGTTTGCTGTTCACCGCCGGCGGCACCGGTGGCGCCGTGGGCGCGGCCTGCCGCCGGCGCGGCAGCACCGTTGTGCAGATCCAGAACCCGCGCCTCGCGCTGCGGCATTTCGATCTTGTGGTGGCCAACGCGCATGACGGGCTGTCCGGCCCGAACCTGATCGTCACCCGCACCGCCTTGCACCGGGCCACGCCGGCACGGCTGGAAGCCGCGCGCATCGCATGGGCGCCGCGCCTCGCACACCTGCCACGCCCTCTGGTGGCGGTTCTGGTCGGCGGCAGCAACGGCCGCTTCCGCCTGGAAGCACCCGAAGGCGCGAAGCTGGCCGCCGACCTGGCCGCCATGATGGACCAGGACCGCGTGGGCATCGCACTCACCGCCTCCCGTCGCACCGCGCCTGCGGTGCAGCAGGCGCTGCGTAGCACACTCACCCCGCGCGGCGCCTGGGTGTGGGACATGGCGGGCGAAAACCCGTATTTCGGCCTGCTGGCCCTGGCGGACGCCATCGTGGTCACGGTTGACAGCATCTCCATGGTCTCCGAAGCCGTGGCAACCGGCGCGCCCGTGCTGCTGGCCGATTTGCCAGGGCACTCCGCGCGAATCGGCCGGTTCCGGCGGATGTTGATCAAGGCGGGACGGGTGCGGCCCTTCGCGGGACGGCTGGAAAGTTGGCAAGTGGCGCCAATGGACGATACGGCGGCGGCGGCGGACGAAATGCGGCGGAGACTGAAGTTTTAGGCAAGGCCTTCTTTTTTGCAAAAAAGAAGCAAAAAACCTTTGTCAGTGCTGTCGCGGACTAAATGGATAAAAGTTTTTTGGTTCTTTTTTCAAAAAAGAACTGCTTTCTTTCTGAGGTAGCAATGCTCGACATCCAAACCTTCGACGCGCGCCGCG
>CAZZYR010000438.1:0-2406 GCA_964658235.1 uncultured Acetobacteraceae bacterium
AAGATGCCGGCGGCGGGGGAGCGGGTATCGGCGCAGGCGGCGGCGGGAGAGAAGCGATGGGAGCATCGGCGGCCAGGCGTTCAGTACGGTCGCGCTCGGCCAGAAGCTGGGCTTGCAGGCCGTTGCGGTAGGCCTGGCCGGGCAGGGTCGGCTTGGGCGGGACGGTGCCTAGCTTGGGATAAGGCATGCCGGCGCCGGGGGGCGGGGGACGCTGGGCGGCGATTTCGCCACCCTCCAGATCGTGGAACAGATCCACCGGCCCAGCGAGCGGATCAGCGCAGGCGGCCAGCAGCAAAGCGAGCATGGGTGCCGCGCGGCCGGCCAGACGCCACCTCGCTTGAACCCGCGGGCGGCGGGTTCTACCTTCGAGCCAATAACCAGGCATCAAGCCGCAGCCTCCGATCGATGCGACGGTTTAGTCCGGACGCATGCCGCTCGGAAAGGATACACCAGGAAATGGCAGACCAGCGAAGCCCGCCTTTCACCGAAACAACCCCTTCGGATCCCAAGCTGGCTGACCCGAAGCTCAGCGACTTCAAGCTGGCCGATCCGCAGGTGATCGGGCGGACGATGGCGGACGTGGCCGAGAGGTCCCAACGGATCGTCGGCGACTGGCTGGACCGGCAGAAGCGCACGGCGCCGAGCGCGGATCCGCTCAATATCGGCCGGGCGTTCCTGGAGATGACGGCCAAGCTGATCCAGAACCCGGCGCATCTGGTGCAGGCGCAGATCGGCTTTTGGCAGGATTACGTGACGCTGTGGCAGAACACAACGCGGCGAATGATGGGTATTCCGGGCGCCGACCCGGTGATCGAGCCTGATGCCAAGGACAAGCGGTTCCGCGATGAATCCTGGCGGCAGGCGGAGGTGTTCGACTTCATCAAGCAGAGCTACCTGCTGAGCGCGCGCTATGTGCATGACGTGGTGGGCCACGTGGACGGGTTGGACCCCAAGACGGCGAAGAAGGTGGATTTCTATTCGCGCCAGTTCATGGACGCGATGAGTCCGTCCAATTTTCTGCTTACCAATCCGGAAGTGTTGCGCAAGACGAAGGAAAGCGGCGGGGAGAACCTGCTGCGCGGGCTGAACAATCTATTGACCGACCTGGAGCGCGGACGGGGCAAGCTTTCGATCCGGATGACGGATCAGGACGCGTTCAAGCTGGGAGAGAATATCGGCGTCTCACCGGGCAAAGTGGTCTTCCAGAATGAGCTGATGCAACTGATCCAGTATTCGCCGAGCACCGACCACGTGCTGAAGCGCCCTCTGCTGATCCTGCCGCCGTGGATCAACAAGTTCTACATCCTGGATTTGCGCCCGAAGAACAGCCTGGTGCGCTATGCGGTGAGCCAGGGGCACACCGTGTTCATGGTGAGCTGGGTCAATCCGGATGAGAGCCTGGCCGATGCCGGGTTCGAGGATTACATGCACAAGGGCGTGTTCGCGGCGCTGGACGCGATCGAGGCCGCGACGGGCGAGCGGGATGTGAACGCCATCGGCTATTGCCTGGGCGGCACCCTGCTGGGCTGCACGCTGGCATGGATGGCCAAGCGCGGAATCGAGCGTATCAAGTCGGCCACGTTCTTCGTCTGCCTGCTGGATTTCGAGGAGGCCGGCGAGCTGGGCGTGTTCATCGACGAGGAACAGCTCAAGGCGCTGGAAGACCGCATGGCGCAGCAGGGTTATCTGGACGGCGGCGACATGGCGGCGACCTTCAACATGCTGCGCGCGAACGACCTGATCTGGTCCTTCGTGGTGAACAATTACCTGATGGGCAACGATCCGTTTCCGTTCGATCTGCTCTACTGGAATTCGGACGCGACGCGGATGCCGGCGCGGATGCACAGTTTCTATCTGCGGCACATGTATCAGCAGAACCTGCTGTCCAAGCCGGATGCGCTGACGCTGGATGGCGAGACGCTGAATCTGGGACAGATCAAGACACCGGCGTATTTCCTGTCCACGCGGGAGGATCATATCGCGCCGTGGCGCAGCACCTATCGCGGCACGCAGTTGCTGGGCGGAGAGAAGCGGTTTGTATTGGCGGCGTCTGGCCACATTGCCGGCGTGGTGAACCCGCCGGATGGCGGCAAGTACAATCACTGGATCAACGAGAACCTGCCGGCGGATCCGCAGGCGTGGCTGGAGGGGGCGTCCGAGCTGGCCGGGTCCTGGTGGTCCGACTGGAATCGGTGGGTGACGGCGAAGGCGCCGGAGCAGGTGGCGGCGCGGGTGCCTGGCGAAGCGCGGTTGCCGGTGATCGAGGATGCGCCGGGGAGTTATGTAAGGGTGAAGTCGGGGGCGTAAGGCAAGCAGTTCTTTTTTGAAAAAAAGAACCAAAAAACTTTTTTCCGCGCTGTCGCGGACTCAATGGACAAAAGTTTTTTGCTTCTTTTTTTCAAAAAA
>CAZZYR010000439.1:0-2401 GCA_964658235.1 uncultured Acetobacteraceae bacterium
GTTGACCGCCATTATGAGGAGCAAGTGCGCAAGCTGCCTGATCACGGGCCGGGCGGCGCCTTGCGGGCGCTGCTGATCGCCTGCCAGGCAGACGAGGTGGAACATCGCGACCAGGCCCGGGCAGCAGGTACTGCCGCCACGGGCGGGCTGATGCTGGCCTGGCAATGGCTGGTGGGCACCGGCAGTGCGCTGGCCGTTTTGGCCGCCAGGCGGGTATGATGGCGCACCGACCGACAGTCTATTACGATGGCGGCTGTCCCGTCTGTTCACGGGAGATCCAATTCTACCAGGGCCGCGACGGGTCGGATTCGTTTACCTGGGTGGATGTGGCGCGGGCGGATGCGGCGGCGTTGGGGCCCGGATTGTCGCGGGGCGATGCACTGGCGCGCCTATATGTGCGGCGTACCGATGGCAGGCTGGTCAGCGGCGCGGCCGCCTTTGCGGAGATTTGGCGCGGCATGCCGGGCCTGCGCTGGCTCGGCCGCCTGCTGGCAATCCCGCCGTTCGGTGCTATGGCAGAGTTTGGCTATCAGCTATTCCTGCGTGCGCGAAAACTCTGGCGGTGAGGCAACTGGCAGCGCGCGCGGCGCCCCAGCCCCGGCTTTTCGCCCGCACGGCCCAGCAGGTACCGTGAACCCGACGCGCGCCGCCGGCCTGGCGCGCCTGGCCGCCTTCACGCCGTCAATGGGAAAAGCCTATACGGCGCACCGCGGCGAGGTTTTTGAGCCGGGCGGGCATCATGCCGTCTCCAACCTGTCGCCATGGCTTCGCCACCGGCTGGTCACCGAGGAGGAAACGGTTGCCGCGGCGGTGACCGCACATGGCGCGCAAAACGCCGAAAAATTCATCCAGGAAGTTTTATGGCGCACTTACTGGAAAGGCTGGCTGGAGCAGCATCCCTCCGTCTGGCGCGACTACACGGAAGCCGTGGCTGTGGCTTCGGCCAAAAATGCCAGCGACGTGGCGCAAGTCGAGGCCGGATGCACCGGCATCGCTTGCATGGATGCGTGGGCGCGTGAGCTGGTGGAGACCGGATATTTGCACAACCACGCCCGCATGTGGTTCGCGAGCATCTGGTGTTTTACCCTTTGCCTGCCTTGGCAACTGGGGGCCGACCTGTTCCTGCGTCACCTGTTGGACGCGGACGCCGCGTCCAACACTTTGTCCTGGCGATGGGTTGCGGGTCTGCAAACGCGGGGCAAGCACTATGTGGCGCGGGCTGAGAATATCGCGCGTTATACCGGTGGCCGCTTCAATCCCGTCGGCCAATTGAACGAGGCGCCGGTGCCGCTGGCGGCGAGCCCGTCCGCGCCCAGGGTTGCGCTGCCGACCCCTCAAAAACCAGCGCAGGGGCGCGTTGCGCTGCTCTTGCATGAGGATGACCTGCGGGCGGAGACCCTGCCCATGGACGGCGTCCATGTGGTGGCCATTGGCGGCATCGCGGTGCCGGAAGCTCGCGCCTCCGGCGGCTGCGCGCCGCGCGCCGCCGCCTGGGTGCGAGGCGCGCTTGCCGACGGGCTGGACCGGGCGTCGCGGCATTTCAGCGTCCCGGTGGCGCCTGTCGAGACGATCGCGGCGTGGGCAGATGCGGCCGGATGCAAGACGGTGATCACCCCCTACGCGCCGGCCGGCTGGACCGCCGATTGCCTTGCTGCCATCGAACCTGACCTTGCCGGCCATGGCATCCGGTTGCAGCGGATTTGCCGCCCCTGGGACAGTGAAAGATGGCCGCACGCGACCCGAGGCTTTTTCGCCTTTTGGTCCGACGTCGGTCGCTGATTCGCGTCAACGCCCGAGGCCCAGAGTGAAAAGTCTGTTTGCTTTGCACCGGGCGTTTCCGGTTTTCTTCAGAAAAAGAAGTTACTTCGCCTTGGCTTCGCGGCGCCTGCTGGTGAGGACGAATTCGGTGTAGCCGTTGGGCTGTTCACGGCCTTTGAACACCAGCTCGCAGGCGCCCAGGAAGGCTGGGCCGTCATAGCCCGGGGCCATGGGGGTGTAGGCGGGGTCGCCTTCGTTTTGCTTGTCCACCACCAGCGCCATGCGTTTCATGGTTTCCATCACCTGGGCTTGCGTGGTGATGCCGTGATGCAGCCAGTTGGCGATGTGCTGCGAGGAGATGCGCAAGGTGGCGCGGTCTTCCATCAGCCCGACATTGTGGATGTCCGGGACTTTCGAGCAGCCGACCCCCTGGTCCACCCAGCGGACCACGTAGCCGAGGATGCCCTGGACGTTGTTGTCCAGCTCCTGCTGCACTTCTTCGGGCACCCAGTTCGGGCGGTCGGCCAGCGGCAAGGTGAGCAGGTCGTCCAGCGAGCCGGGGGCGCGGCTTTTCAGCTCGTTCTGCCGGGCAAAGACGTCGACCGCGTGGTAATGCATCGCGTGCAGCGTGGCGGCGGTGGGG
>CAZZYR010000440.1:0-2400 GCA_964658235.1 uncultured Acetobacteraceae bacterium
ACTGCATGCCGGGAAAGAATTCGCCCACCAATGCGCGCGACAGCCCGATCGCTTCGAAATTATACCCGCCGCGATAGGACGAGATCACCGAAATGCCCATCTTGGACATCGTCTTCAACAATCCCTTGTCGATCGCCTTCTTGAAGCGCCCGACAGCCGCCTTCTGCGTCATCTCGCCAAACAGACCGCGGCGATGCCGGTCGATGATGCTTTCCTGCGCCAGATAGGCGTTGACGGTTGTCGCCCCCACCCCGATCAGCACGGCAAAATTATGGATATCCATGCATTCGGCCGCGCGCACGTTCAGGCTGGTGAAGGTGCGCAGGCTGGCGCTCACCAGATGCGTATGCACCGCACCCGTCGCCAGGATCATCGGAACCGGCACGCGCGCCGCACCCTGATGTTCGTCGGTCAGCACCACATGCGTGCACCCGGCGCGCACGCCGTCCTCGGCTTCCCGACGCACCCGGATGATCGCCTGGCGCAGCCCCGCCTCGCCCTCTTCCACCGGAAAGGTGCAGTCCACAACGATAGCGGAGGCGCCCATCATCCGCAGCATCGCCTCGAATTCGGCATTGCTCAGAACCGGCGACTCAAGCTGCAGCAGATCGCACTGGCTGCTATCCTGATCCAGCACGTTGCCGAGATTCCCCAGCCGCGTCTTCAAGCTCATCACCCGCGTCTCGCGCAGGCTGTCGATCGGGGGGTTTGTCACCTGCGCGAAGTTCTGCCGGAAATAATGATGCAGGCCGCGATATTGCTCGCTCAGCACGGCAATCGGCGTATCGTCGCCCATGCTGCCAGTGGCTTCCACGGCATCTTCCACCATCGGATGCAGGATCATCTCCAGCTCCTCCAGCGTCATGCCCACCGCCAACTGCCGCCGGCGCAGCACTTCGCCATGGTAATAGGCCGGCTCTGGTGCGTCCGTCTTGACGATGTGGTCGATCTTCTTCACCCGCGCGGTCCAGTCGCCATACGGGTGCCGCGCCGCCAGCATGTCATTCACCGCCTCGTCCTTCAGGAAGCGGCCGTCATCCAGATCCACCGCGATCATCTCCCCAGGCCCGATCCGCCCTTTCTCGATGATCAGATGCTCCTCGATCGGCACCATGCCGGTCTCGGACCCCAGGATCAGCATGCCGTCCGCCGTCACCGAATACCGCAGCGGCCGCAGCCCGTTACGGTCAAGCCCGGCAATCGCCCACCGACCATCCGTGGCGCAGATCGCCGCCGGCCCGTCCCACGGCTCCATCACTGCGTTGCAGTACTGGAACATGTCCATATGCGCCTGCTTCATCGTCGCATCATTGCCGATACTGGCCGGTATCATCAGCGCCTTGGCCATCGGTGCATCCCGCCCCGCATGGATCAGCAGCTCGAAAACATTGTCCAGCACGGCCGTATCGCTGCCGCTCGCCTGGATCACCGGCTTCACATCCTCGATGAACGCATCCAGCTCGCCCGCCGCCAGCCGCGTCTCATGGCTCTTCATCCAGTTGGTGTTGCCGGACACCGTGTTGATCTCGCCATTATGCGCCAGCGTTCGGAACGGCTGCGCCAGCTTCCACGTCGGAAACGTATTCGTCGAATAGCGCTGATGGTAGATCGCGAACCGGCTGACAAACCGCTCATCCGTCAAATCCGGATAGAACGTCGCCAGATGCTCCGCCAGGAACATGCCTTTGTAGATAATGGACCGGCAGGACAGCGAGCAGATATAAAGTTCCGGAATTTGCGCGGAAATCGCCGCTTTCTCAATCCGCCGCCGGATCACATACAGATCCCGCTCGAACACCGCCGGCTCGCTCCGCCGCGTGTTGCGCACCATGATCTGTTCAATCTCCGGCCGCGTCGCATTGGCCTTCTCGCCAATCACGGACACATCGATCGGCACTTGCCGCCACCCATAGATCTGGTAACCGAAATTCAAAATCTCGGTCTCCACAATCTGCCGGCACCGCTCCTGCGCGGAAAAATCCGTCTTCGGCAGGAACACCATCCCCACCGCAATCTGCCCATCCTGCGCCCGCTCCCCACCGCGCTCGATCGCTTCCGCAAAGAAGTCCTGCGGGATCTCGATATGAATGCCGGCGCCGTCCCCGGTCTTGCCATCCGCATCCACCGCGCCGCGATGCCACAACGCGCTCAGCGCGTCGATGCCGGCCTGCACAACGGCGCGCTTCGGCTTGCCATCCAGCGACGCAATCAAGCCGACGCCGCAGGCATCGTGTTCCTGCGCGGGAGAATAGGTGTGCTCGAGGCGCGCAACGTTGGCGTGCCAGTCGGCTTCGAAGGTCATGGCCAAATCTCCAGTGAGGCAAGCAGTCCTTTTTTGAAAAAAGGACCAAAAAACTTTTATCTAGTGAGTCCGCGATAGCCTGAAAAAAGTCTTTTGCT
>CAZZYR010000441.1:0-2395 GCA_964658235.1 uncultured Acetobacteraceae bacterium
CTCATTCCGAGCAAATTGCCCAACCTATTGGAGTATTCCGGGTGCGCATACGCTTCAGAACATTTGCGGCCAGCGCCTTTCTTCTTCCGCACGGGAAGGTTCGCCATACAGGACCGGATCAGGCCGTACACTTGTACAAATTGCAGACATCAACGAGAGACGCAGCCAAGACGCCGATGAGGTGATTGCGGACGATGGAACCTATGCCGCAGGAGATACTCATCATGAATAGGCTCATACTCGCGGATAACCAGGCGATCTTTCGCTCCGGGGCTGCGCGCGTCCTGGCAGTTGAAGATGACATGCGCATCGTGGCTCAATGTGAAGATGCGGGCAGGCTGCTTGCGGCGATCGATCAGTTCAAAGGGGTGATCGTGCTGTTTGCAACGACCATGCGCCTCGATCTGGATAATACTGCCGCCCGTATCCAGACCGCCGGCAGCCGGGCTGTCCTGGTCACCGAGAACAATGAAGAGGTTGAGGCAGAGGTTGCGGCGAAGTTCGAGGGCATTATCTGCCGCAATATCAGCGGCATCGATCTTGTGGACTGCCTGCGCCGGGTCGCCCGGGGACAGCGCTATGTTCACCATCCGAACATCACTGCGATGACGGCCGTCGATACGGTCGGCGCCCGCGTCCGTGACCGGCTTACCCCGAAAGAGATGCAGATCGTCGCGCTGATCGTTCAGGGGTGCAAGAACAAAGACATCGCCTCCCAGCTGAACACCAAGGAGCAGGTGATCAAGAACTACCTCCGGGGGATCTACGACAAGACCGGTGTCTCTGACCGCCTGGAGCTTGCCTTGTTCACCCTCCACCATCGCCTTCTCGCAGATGCGGCGGCGAAGGCTGGCGACCCGGCTGCAAACACGCATTGGGTCATTCCGTAATGGTCCCGCAGATCGATGAACAGCAGGCCGCCATGGTCGCGCTTGCTGTGGACCCAGCCGGACAGGCGGGCGGGGGCGCCTGCGTCGGAGGCGCGCAGGGCGCCGCAAGTGTGGGTCCGGTAGGGGTGCATCGTGGTCCTCAAGGCTGGAGGTGGGTGGCCTGGGTTTGGCCCGGCCTTATAGGCGCCGGACAGGGACGGGGGAAATGCACGGGCCGGGGCCGCAGTATCGCCTTAGGACATCATGGAGTATGCAACGGAATGCCCCGCTCCCAGCGCGACGCCTTCGCGCCTCCCGTGCTGATCACCGAAACCGCCGTTCTGGCCGCCCTCTGCGAGCGCCTGTCCGCCGAACCCTATGTGACGGTGGACACCGAATTCATGCGCGAGCGCACCTACTGGCCGGAGCTTTGCGTCGTCCAGCTTGGCGGGATCTCGGACGTGGCCGTGGTGGATGCGCTGGCTCCCGGGATCGACCTGTCCCCGCTCGGCCGGCTTTTCGCGGACACCAGTGTGGTCAAGGTGTTTCATGCCGCCCGCCAGGACGTGGAAATCTTTCTCGAACTGTTCGGCGCGGTTCCTGTCCCGCTGTTCGACACCCAGGTGGCGGCCATGGTTGCCGGATTCGGCGATCAGGTGGGCTATGACAGCCTGGTGGCGGGCTTGGCTGGCGGCCAGATCGACAAGGCGCACCGGTTTTCCGACTGGGCGGCCCGGCCGCTTAGCAAGGCCCAGATTGCCTATGCGGCCGCTGACGTCACCTATCTCCGCACTGTCTATGAGCGGCTGACCGAGCGGCTGGAGCGCGAGGGCCGCTTGTCATGGGTGGCCGAGGAGATGAACGCGCTGGCGGAGCCCGCCACCTATCGCCCGGATCCGGAGACGATGTGGGAGCGGCTGCGTCCCCGCACGACGAATCGCCGCATGCTGGCCGCCTTGCGGGCGATTGCCGCGTGGCGAGAGCGGGAGGCGCAGCGCATCAATATCCCGCGCCAGCGGCTGGTGCGCGACGAAAGCCTGCTGGAAATCGCCGCCACCGCGCCGGCCACTGTTGACGCGCTGGGCCGTATCCGCGGCATTACGCGTGGCTTTGCCGATGGCACTACCGGCCAGTCCCTGCTGGCGGCCATTGCGGAAAGTGCTGCTTTGCCCGAGGAGGCATTGCCCGAGGCACGCGCCACGCGCGAAGGCGCACGCCCATCACCGGCGCTGGTGGCGCTGCTGAAGGTGCTGCTTGCGGAAAAGGCGGACAGCAACGACGTGGCGCCTAAGCTTCTGGCGTCGTCCGATGACATTGACCGCCTGGCGACGGAGGAGACACCGGATATTCCGGCGCTGCACGGCTGGCGGCTTGGGGTGTTCGGCGAGGATGCGCTGGCGTTGAAGCAGGGGCGGATTGCGCTGGGCGTTGCGGGAAAACGGATAAAACTAATTAGAAGTTAAGAAAGGCCTTCTTTTTTGAAAAAAGAAGCAAAAAACTTTTGTCCGTTGAGTCCGCGAAGCGCT
>CAZZYR010000442.1:0-2390 GCA_964658235.1 uncultured Acetobacteraceae bacterium
CGGCAAGGGGTGCGAGCGCCGCAAGAAGAAGCGGCAGGGCGGACCAAGCTTTCAGGATCATCGTGTGACTTTCGTTCGGGGCGCGAAGGCCATCGCTGAAATTAACCGGGGCAAGCGCGTGCGCGGGCACTCACCCGAATCCCGGGCAAAGCCGCATACGGCGCGCGGCCTCGCACGGGCAGATTCGGAATCTACGCAGACGGCGTGCCGGGCCCCGCCACGCCGGCATCGGGCCGCTCACAGAAATGCCCGCTCCAGCAAGGCAAGCTGGGCCATGATGCGGCGTTCGTGCTCGGGGCCGTCGATTTCGCCCGACCGGACCGGCGACACCGCGCTCCGCATGCAATCGAACACCGCGCCGGCCGCCTCGGCTTCATCGAGTTTCCTGAAACGGCCTGCCTGCATCGCGTCATGCAGCACCGCCTGCACGCTTTCTCGCAAGAAGTCGTGGAAGTCACTCACGAACTTCCACTTGTTGCGTGCTTCCAGCACCTGTAGCTGCAGAATGTCGGTCTCGTTCGCCAGGCGCTCCCGCAAATGCCGCGCCGTGCGCAAAAAAAGGTTGCTGATCTTCGGCCAATCTCCCTGGATCGTCCGTGTCTCGTCCGCAAGCTCGCGCTTCAGCGCTTCGATGTTGAGATTCCCCACGGTCTCCAGGATGGCATCGCGGGACGGGAAAAAATTGTAGATGTTGGCAGGCGACATGCCCAGCTTGCGGGCAATGTCGGCAACGCTCGTCTTCGTCGGGCCAAAGCGCCGGAACAGGATTTCTGCCGCCTCGATGATGGCCTGCCGTGTTTCCGCCTTCGTCGCCATCGTGCCCTGTCTCCTGACGATTGAAGTAAATCATCAGGAGACAGTTTCAATCTTCTGCCGGCAAACGTTGTCGTGATCGGCTTACCGCGCCGGCAAGAACCGCCCCAGCAGCGCCGCGGCATTGCCGCCCATCACCTGCGCCAGAACGCCCTCGTCCAGCCCCATCGCCCGCAAATCCTCCACGCTCTGCCGCATCGGCCGAAACGGAAACGATGAGCCGAACAGCAGCTGCCTGCCCATGAACCCGCCCGCCGCCTCCACGTACCGCCGCCCGCCCGGCGCGAACACATACATGTCCGGCGAGACGAAAACGTTCTCGTTGCGGAACGCCACCCCGATCATCGCATCGATGTTCGGATAGCAGCCGTGGCACACAACAATCGGCAGCTTCGGGAATGTCCGCGCCACCGCGTCGATCGCCAGCGGATCGTTGAACGCAAGGTCCGGCGTCGTCGGCCCGGACATGATGAACGCCGGCACATCCAGCGCCACGCACGCCTCGTAGAGCGGCATCAGCCGCGCGTCGTCCGCCCGCAAGGGCGTCTCATAGAACCCCGCATCCAGGTTCACCGCGGCCAGTCCAAGCTCCGTCACCGCGCGATGTGCCTCCGCCACCGCCGCCTCCCGCCCCAGCGCCAGCGGATCCACGGACGCCACGCCCACCAGCCGCCCGCCGGACTCCTTCGCCAGCGCCGCAATGCTGTCGTTCGTGATGCGCACCGTCGGCGTGCTCCTGCCCACCGTCACGCCCAGCCCGATCCCCGCCTCGTCCATCCCCGCCAGCACCGAAGCCAGATCGCCATAGCGGGTGAAATGCGCCGGATCGCGCGCGCCCACCCGCCGGTTCACCCAGCGCACCAGGTCCCCGTCAGCCGTGTCCGGCCGCGCCCCGAAGAACGGGTGCAGGAAAGGCGGCCGCAGCCGCATGTCGATGATCCTCGGCGCCGGTTCGCTCAACTCGTGATGCTTTCATCAACATGCGCCATGGCGCGGGAAGGGGAGGGACCGCATTTACCGGCACTTCGCCTTTCCGGATAGCAGCACGGTTGCCGCCGGCGCCGCCCCGCCCGCATGGTCGCCCGATGCACATCCAAAGCGCCCCCCGTGGCCGCCTGCCGATCTCGGACCACTGCGACGGCACCCATTTCTTCAACCCGAACGAGCCCCCGCGCACCCGCACGCTGGCCAGCCTCCTCCGCTGGCGCCTCGAAGGCGGCCGCGTCCCCTGGCCCGCCCCCGGCCCAAACCCGCTTTTCGCCTCGCCGCCGGCCACGGCCGCCCCCGGCACCGCCGCCATCACCTTCATCAACCACGCCACCTTCCTGCTGCGCCTGCCCGCCTGCGTCATCCTCACCGACCCGATCTTCAGTGACCGCTGCTCCCCCGTCCCCTGGGCCGGCCCCAAACGCGCCCGCCCACCCGGCATCGCGCTGGCGGACCTCCCGCGCCCGGACCTGATCCTGCTGTCCCACAACCATTACGACCACATGGACCTGCCCAGCCTCCGCCTGCTCCAGCAGCGTCACGCCCCCCGCGTCATCACCACCCTCGGCAACGCCCGAACCCTGCGCAAG
>CAZZYR010000443.1:0-2383 GCA_964658235.1 uncultured Acetobacteraceae bacterium
GGGGCAGAGCCCCCTGGCCTTGCCTCCCTTGACCACACCCGAACAACGCGCCGCGGAGATCGAGGCCGGGCGCTTGCTGTTCGCGGCGGAGTGCAAGTTTTACTACGCCGCACAGCGCATTGATCAGTTGCCGGACGCGCGCCTGCCGGAGGTGGCGTTTGCCGGGCGGTCCAATGTGGGCAAGTCGTCTTTGATAAACGCATTGACCGGCCACAAGGCTTTGGCGCGTGCGTCCAGTGAGCCGGGGCGGACGAAGCAACTGAACTTCTTCGATCTGGGCGGGCGGCTGGCGTTGGTGGACATGCCTGGCTACGGCTATGCGCAGGCCGCCAAGGCGGTGAAGGAGGATTGGCAGGGCTTGATGTTCGATTTCCTGCGCGGCCGCGTGGTGTTGCGCAGGGTCGTTCTTCTGCTGGATGCGCGGATTGAGCTGAAGGCGTCGGACGCCGCGGTCATGGATCTGTTCGATCGCGCCGCGGTGGGATTCCAGCTTGTGCTGACCAAGATCGATGGGTTGAAGCCGGACCGCCTGGGCCGCAAGCGGGCGGAAGTTGAAGCGGCCATGAAGAAGCATGCCGCCGCCTATCCGGAGGTGCTGGCGACCAGCGCCCGCAGCGGCGAGGGCATCGAGGCCTTGCGCGCTGGGCTGGCGACGCTGGCCGAGCCGGCCGCGCCTTTCGCCGAGCCTTAGAAGCGCGGTGCTTTCTATCCCTGGATCAACCGCCGGACATGCATGGCCACGGATGCGGCAAGCGCATCCAGGTCATAGCCGCCTTCCAGGACGGAGATGAGCCGTCCGTTGGCGACGGACAGCAATTCATCCGTGATCCAGGCGAAGTCTTCCGTTCCAAGCTCGAGCTGAGCCAGCGGGTCCGCGGCGTGGGCATCGAAACCGGCCGAGATGATTAGCAAATCCGCCCCGAATTCGCGCAAGGCCGGAAGGCCGTAATCCCGCCAGGCGGCGCGGAAGGCTGCCCCGCCGGAGCCCGGCGCGAGTGGCAGGTTGACGACGTTGTGCGCGCTGCCCGTCTCCCGCGCCTCCCCGGTGCCGGGATAGCACGGCATCTGGTGGCTGCTGGCGTAGAACAGCTCAGGGTCCGCCGCGAACATATGCTGCGTGCCGTTGCCGTGGTGGACATCGAAATCCACCACCGCGATGCGCTTGAGGCCCCAGCGATGGCGGGCATGATGGGCGGCGATGACAACGCTGTTGAACAGGCAGAAGCCCATGGCAACGCGCGCTTCGGCGTGGTGGCCGGGCGGCCGCACGGCGGCAAATGCGGTGTCCGCCCAGCCTTCCATCACTGCGTCCACTGCGGCAATGGCGGCGCCGGCGGCATGTCGCGCGGCGGCAACACTGCCTTGCCCAACGAACGTGTCGGAATCCAAGGACAGCAGATCGCCCGGCTGCGGATCCAAGGCGAGGAGTGTGTCCACATAAGCTGCTGGATGGGCAAGGCAGAGCTGGTCGCGCGTGGCCATGGGCGCTTGTTCGCGCAATAGCGACGTGAAATCCGGATGCTCCAGCGCACGCATGACCGCCCGCAGCCGCGCTGGGCATTCGGGATGGCCCGGCCCAGGGTCGTGCGAGAGGCAGGCGTGGTGGGTCAGAAGTGCGACGCGTTTCATGGGCCGGGAGGATCCGGCGCGTCCGGCAACTCGTCCGGGCGATGGGGGCGGCGGCGGATGGTGAAGCTGATCGTCCCGGCTTCCTCGCTGAGTGCCAGAAGATCGTGGCCGGTTTCACGGCAATAGGCGCGAAAATCGCCGATGGACGCGCGGTCGGTTGCCAGAACACGGAGCTTGTCGCCCGGCGCCAGACCACGCAGTGCGCGATTGGCACGCAGCACCGGCAGCGGGCAGTTCAGCCCTTTGACGTCAAGCAGCGTTTCTCCCATCCAGAGAGTGTGCCCTGCCGATGCAAGTCCGGCAAACCCTCAGCTTTGTTCCTATCTTGTTCTTGCCGCCACGCAGCAATGGTGTCAGTGTCAGGGCATGAACGACCTCATTGGAGTGAAATCCGCAACGCCCATTCTGGTTGTGGATGTTATCGAACGCAGCCTGCCATTCTGGCATGCGCTCGGCTTCACCACAGGCGTGACTGTGCCGGACGCCTCGCCGTTCGTGTTCGCCATTCTGACATGCGGCACGATGGAGGTTATGCTGCAAACCCGTGCCTCCGTTGCCGATGACACGCCTGCAGTGGCGGAGAGCGTGCGGGCTTCCGTGCTGTATCTGAGCGTGGAGGCAATCGCGCCGGTGCTGGCGGCTTTCAAAGACGCGCCCGTAGCAGTTGCGCGGCGGACAACGTTCTATGGCGCGGACGAGATTTTCCTGCGCGAACCTGGCGGGAATATCATCGGTTTCTCAGCGCCAGCCTAAG
>CAZZYR010000444.1:0-2375 GCA_964658235.1 uncultured Acetobacteraceae bacterium
CGCACCTTGCTGTTCCGTGCGCCGGTGGCCAACAGCGTGCGCCGCGCGCGCGGCCTGCCCATCGCGGTTCTGGGTGCCGCCATCGCCCATGCCGGCATGGGCGTCACCGTCGCCGGCATCGCCGGCATGTCGCTCGCCAGCAACAAGATCGTGGAAGCCAAGCCGGGCGACAAATTCACCGTCGGCGGCTACGAATGGGCGCTGCTTTCGGTGGACTCCGCCCCAGGCCCCAACTACGCCGCCCGCGTGGCGACGATCGAGGTGACGCGCAACGGCGTCCCCGTCGCGATCATGCGCCCGTCCAAACGCAACTTCGCAAGCCAGAACCAGACGACCAGCGACGTCGCCATTCGAACAAACCTCCTGCGCGACCTCTACGCCGTGCTGGGCGATGAGCGGGACGGTTCCGCCGTGCTGCGGCTGCATGTGAATCCGCTGGCGCCCTGGATCTGGCTTGGCGCCGTGGTCATGGCCCTCGGCGGGGGTCTGTCCCTGGCGGACCGGCGGCTCCGCGTGGGCGCGCCATCCCGCATCCGGAACGCCGTTCCGGCATGATGGAGGCCGGGATGGCCCGCCGGCGGCTGTTGCTGCTGGCGCCGCTGGGCGTGGCCGCCGCCGGCGGCATCGCGTTCTGGACCATGCTGGACCGCATGGGCCAGGGCCGCTTCGACCCGCACGACATCGGCAATCCCATGCTCGGCAAACCAATGCCGGATTTCAATCTACCCGCCGTCGCCACAGGAGTCGGCTTTTCCAGCGCCGAGCTCCGGGACGCCGCCCGCGGCAAGCCGGTGCTTCTGAACTTCTTCGCGTCCTGGTGCATTCCCTGCGCCGCCGAAGCCGAAGCACTGGCCCTGCTGTCCGGCCAGGGCGTGCAGCTCTGGGGCATCGCCTACGAGGACAAACCGGAAAACACCAAGGCCTTCCTGGACAAATACGGCAACCCCTATGCCCGCCTGGCCGCGGACACCAAAGGCGGCACCTTCATCGACTTCGGCCTGTTCGGCGTGCCGGAGAGCTTCATCATCGATTCGCACGGTCGGATTGCGTGGCATCTGGCGGGGCCGGTTTCGGAAGAGATTATCGAACGGCAGATCAATCCTGCGCTGAGGGCAGCGAAGTGAAGACGTTCTTTTTTGAAAAAAAGAACCAAAAAACTTTTGCGCTTTTCGGTACGCGTGCTGGCCGCCGTGTCGGGTCCCAAAGAAAAAAGTTTTTTGCTTCTTTTTTTCAAAAAAGAAGTGCTTTCCTTTTCTTGTTGCTTTGCTCACCCGCCTTCGCCATCTCCGACCCCCGCGAAATGCTAAAAGACCCCGCCCAGGAAGCCCGCGCCGAGCAAGTCGGCAGCCAGCTCCGCTGCCTCGTCTGCCAGAACGAATCCATCGAGGACAGCAACGCCCAACTCGCGCACGACCTCCGGGCCATCGTCCGCCAGCGCGTGGCCGCCGGCGACACGGACGCGCAGATCATGGCCTGGATGGTGGCGCGCTACGGCAACTTCGTTCGCCTGAAACCGCCGTTATCGCCGGCAACATTGCTGCTGTGGGGCACGCCCGTCCTGGCCCTGCTGGCCGGCGCCGCCGCCGCGTTCCTGGGCCGCAGGCGCCATGCGGCCGCACCGGCGCCGCTGACGGAAGCTGAACAAATTCGGCTGGCCGAGCTGAGCCGACCGGCGTGAGCGGCCCCATTTTGGTTTGGGTAGGCATGGCCGCCGTGGCCGTGCTGGCGCTGGTCCCACTGGGCTGGGCCGTGCTGGCGGGCGGCCGCCTGCGCGGGCGGCGCGACGCGGCGCTGGCATTGCATCGGGCGCAACTCGAGGAGCTGGACCGGGATCTTGCCGAGAACCGGCTGCTGCCAACCGAACACGCGGCAGCCCGGTTGGAGGTGCAACGGCGTTTGCTGGCCGAAGCGGACCACACGGAGGCCGGCGCGCGCACATCCAGCCTGTTTCCAGTTGTGCTGACCGCGGCGCTTGTCCCTGCCGTTGCAGTCGTGATTTACGCCGCCGATGGCGGTGCGCCCGATTATCGCGCGCGCCAAATGGCCGCAGCGCAGGCACAGGCGGGCGCGTCCACCGCGGAGGACGAGGCCGTGATGGCGCGATTGCGCACCACCCTCGCCACGCTCGATCCTCACGCGGAATCAACCCGCCGCGGATATCTGCTGCTCGGCAATGCGGAGTTGAAGCTGGGCCATCTGCCTGAAACGGCGGACGCGTTCCGCCGCGCGCTGGCGGTGCGGTTCGATCCCTCCCTGGGTGCCGAAACGGCGGAAGTGATCACCGAGTCTGAATCACATGTGACGCCGGAAGCGAAATCGCTGTTCCAGCGCGCGCTTGCCGAGGGCGAGGTATTTGCCGAGGAGTTCGGCGTGGT
>CAZZYR010000445.1:0-2355 GCA_964658235.1 uncultured Acetobacteraceae bacterium
ATGCGCATTTTCGGGTCCGAGCGCATGGGCGGAATGCTGCAGCGCCTCGGCCTGAAGGATGGCGAGGCGATCGTGCATCCGTGGATCAACAAGGCGCTGGAGAAGGCGCAGAAAAAGGTTGAGGCGCGCAACTTCGACACGCGCAAGAACCTGCTGAAATACGACGACGTGATGAATGACCAGCGCAAGGAGGTTTACGCCCAGCGCCGGGAATACATGCAGTCCGCCGATGTGTCCGAGACGGTGGCGGCGTTCCGTCACGAGCTGATCGATGCGATGGTGCGTTTGCGGATCCCGGAACGTGCGTTTGCCGAACAGTGGGAGACGGCGGAGCTGGCGGCGGATGCCAAGCGGGTGTTCAACCTGGACCTGCCGATTGTGGACTGGGGCCGGGAAGAGGGGATCGAGGAGAACGGCATCCATGCGCGGCTGACGGAGGCGGTGGATTCCGCGGCGGCGACGAAGGCGGCCAATTTTGGCCCTGAGATCATGCGCTACATCGAGAAGAGCCTGCTGCTGCAGATGTTCGATACGGTGTGGAAGGAACATCTGCTGGCGCTCGATCATCTGCGCCAGGGTATTGGGCTGCGCGCGTATGGCCAGCGCGATCCGCTGAACGAGTACAAAAGCGAAGCGTTCATGCTGTTCAACGCGATGCTGGATGATCTGCGCGAGCGGGTGACGAGCGCGTTGAGCCGCGTGGAGCTGTCCGCCGAGCCGCCGCCGTTGCCGCAGAGCCTGCCGGCGGGGATGGTGGAGAATTTTGCTGCACCTGCGCTGGTGGGCGCGGACACGTCCGGCGCCGAGGGCTGGCAGATGGGCGATTCAACGCTGGTGGCGTTCGACGCGAATGATCCGACGACATGGGGCGGGACGCAGCGGAATGCACCGTGCCCGTGCGGGTCTGGGAAAAAGTATAAGCACTGTCATGGGCGGGCTGGATAAGGTCGCTACGCCGGCGACATTGTCGTTGCGTTTCTCAAAGCCGGAACGGTAAGATTCACGCCAGACAAGTCGGGCGGTCCCATGTTCAAGATGTTCTCCGCGGCCAGTGTTTGCATGGCATTGGCCGGCGGTGCCGCGGCACAAAGCCTGACGCCGCTGGCGCATCCGGCGCCCAATGGCGCGGTGATCAGCTTTCTGCTGACGGATGGCACCGTTCTCGTGCAGGGCAACACCTATTTGGACTGGTGGAAGCTGACGCCGGATAGCGCGGGAAGCTACGTGCATGGGACATGGTCCAGGCAGGCAAACTTGCCCGCTGGCTATGTGCCAGATGCGTTCGCGTCCGCTGTGCTGGCCGATGGAAGGCTGGTGATCATGGGTGGTGAATACACCAACAACAATTTCACGCTGACGGACACGTGCGCGGTTTATGATCCGAAAGCGAACACATGGACGAAGTTTGCAGCGCCGGCCGGGTGGGGGTTTATCGGCGACTCGCCATCCGTGGTGTTGCCGAACGGAAAGCTGCTGCTTGGGCGCAAGCTGGACAAGCGGATTGCGGTGCTGGATCCCGCCACGCTGACGTGGACGGAGCAGCGTGCCACCGGCAAGCGGGATTTCAATGCAGAGGAAGGGTGGACGCTGCTGCCGGGCGGCCGCGTGCTGACATACGACGTGAAATCCGCGCCGCATTCGGAAATCTACGTGCCCGGTACACAAAGCTGGATCAATGCCGGGTTGACCGGGCCGGACTTGGCGAGCCCGCCGGAATCCGGTCCGATCTCCTATGGCCATGGCCTGATCTATACACCGCCGGGCGAGGTAGGGCCGGCGATCCTGCGTCCGGATGGCACGGTGTTCGCCACAGGCGGCACGCCGAAGGGACAGGCATTTGGCCACACCGCCATCTACACGCCACCCCTGCCGGGCCACACCGTGGGGACCTGGACAGCGGGGCCGAACTTTCCGAGCGGCGAGGATGCGGCAGACAGTTTTGCCGCCCTGCTGCCGAACGGCGATGTGATCGTGGAAGCCGAGAGCGGCAAGCTTTATGATTTCAATGGCGCCACGCTTTCGGACACGGGCCTGAACGGGCAGGCCGGCGTGCTGATGATGCTGCCGACAGGTGAGCTTCTGGTGAATGGCACAAGCGTGCTGCGTGCGGCGGGTGCGCCCAATCCGGCCTGGGCGCCGGTGATCCAGACCGTGCCGTCCGTGCTGACGCGCGGGCAGAGCTATGCGGTCACTGGCAAGCAATTCAACGGGCTGAGCCAGGCGGCGGCGTTTGGGGATGAGGAGCAGACGGCGACGAATTATCCGCTGGTGCGCATTACGAATACGGCGACCGGGCATGTTGTGTATGCGCGGACGCATGGGCATTCGACGATGGGTGTAGCGACGGGAGCGTTG
>CAZZYR010000446.1:0-2353 GCA_964658235.1 uncultured Acetobacteraceae bacterium
CGTCCGTCGGCGACCCCGATCTCGTCATCCGCACCGGCGGCGAGCGGCGCATCTCGAACTTCCTGCTCTACGGGCTCGCGTACGCCGAGCTCCACTTCGCGGACGTCCTCTGGCCCGACTTCACCGAGAACGATCTCTACGAAGCCGTCGCCAACTACCAGGCCCGCGAGCGCCGCTTTGGCCTCGTCGGAAAACCGGCCGAGCCCGTCCTCGCGCCGCCCACGCCGCCCGCCCGGACCTGCCCCTCGCCGTACTCACCTTCGAACCCCACCCGCGCGAACTCGTCCGCCCGGAAGACCCACCCTTCCGCCTCACCCTCTCCGCCGAACGCGCGGACGCTCTCGCCGCACTCGGCGTCAAAACCATCTACGAGGCCCCCTTCACCCAGGCCTTCTCCCACCTTACCGCGGACGCCTTCATCACGGACGTGCTGCACGCCGCCCTCGGCGCCGCCCACCTCACCTGCGGCCCGGATTTCGCCTTCGGCCACCGCCGCGGCGGCGGCGTCACCCTGCTCGCCGCCCGCGCGGAAGCACTCGGCATCGGCCTGACCATCGTCCCACCGCTCACGGACGCCCAGGGCCCCCTCAGCTCCACCCGCATCCGCCGCCTGCTGCAGGACGGCTACCCGGAGCGCGCCACGGCGGAATTGGGCCGCCCCTGGACCATCCGCGGCGAAGTGGCGCATGGCGACAAGCGCGGCCGCACCATCGGCTTCCCCACCGCAAACATCGCCCTCGGCCGCCATCTGGAGCCCGCCCGCGGCGTCTATGCCGTCACGGCCCGCCTGCCAGACGGCCGCCTGGTCCCGGGCGTGGCCAATATCGGCCGCCGCCCCACCGTTGCGGACGGCATGCAAAGCCGCCTGGAAGTCCATTTGTTCGATTTCGCGGCAGACCTATACGGCCAGGAACTGACTATCGCCCTGCACCACTTCCTGCGCGCCGAACAGAAATTCGAAAACTTCAATGCCCTGCGTGCCCAGATCGTCACGGACGCGCAAGCCGCCCGCACCCTTCTGTCCGAGACCGTATCATGACCGAACGCGACTACCGCGACACCGTCTTCCTCCCCACCACGTCCTTCCCCATGCGCGGCGACCTCCCCAAGCGCGAACCCGCCACACTGGCGAATTGGGAGGAGACCGGCCTCTACGCCCAGCTCCGCGCTCAGGGCGCGCAGCGCGCGGAGAAGTTCATCCTCCACGACGGCCCGCCTTACGCCAACGGCAACATCCATATCGGCCACGCGCTTAACAAGATCCTCAAGGACGTCATCAACCGCGCCCGCCAGATGGCCGGCTACGACGCCTATTACATCCCCGGCTGGGATTGCCACGGCCTGCCCATCGAATGGCAGATCGAGGAGAAATACCGCAAGGAAGGCCGCGACAAGGACAGCGTCCCCATCCTGCAGTTCCGCGCCGAATGCCGCGCCCACGCGCAAAAATGGCTCGATGTGCAGGCCGAAGAATTCAAGCGCCTCGGCATCTTCGGTGATTGGGCCAGCCGCTACGCCACCATGGATTTCGGCTCCGAAGCCACCATCGCCACCGAAATCCACCGTTTTGCGCAAAACGGCGCTCTCTATCGCGGTCTGCGCCCCGTCCTCTGGAGCGTCGTCGAAAAAACCGCCCTGGCCGAAGCGGAGGTGGAATACGCTGACCACACCAGCACCACCATCTGGGTGCGTTTCCCCGTGACCACGCCAGGCGACGTGCAGAACGCGTCAATCGTCATCTGGACCACCACGCCTTGGACAATCCCCGGCAACCGCGCCATCGCCTACGGTCCCGAGATCGACTACGCACGCATCCACGTGGATGCCGTCTCTGAAACCAGCCTGTCCCGCCCTGGCGAATCCCTGCTCGTTGCTCTCCTGCTCCTGCCGCAATTCCTCACCGATGCCGGCATCACCCTGCACCACGTCCTGCACGTCCATCGCGGCAGGGACCTCACTGGCCTCGTCTGCGCCCACCCGTTGCGTGGCCAGGACTATGATTTTGACGTCCCCCTCCTGCCCGGCGATTTCGTCACCACGGACCAGGGCACCGGCTTCGTCCACATGGCGCCCGCCCATGGCGAGGATGATTTTGCCCTTTGCAAAGCAAACGGCATCGAAATCCCCGAAACCGTCGCCGATGACGGCACTTACTTCCCCTGGGTCCCGCTCTTCCCGGGCGTGCACGTCTTCAAGGCCGCCAAACCCGTCTGCGACGCCCTCATCGCCGCCGGCGGCCTCGTCAAACAAGGCACCGTCACCCACTCCTATCCGCATTCCTGGCGCAGCAAGGCGCCGCTGATCTTCCGCGCCACGCCGCAATGGTTCATCCGCATGGATGGCCCCGAACACA
>CAZZYR010000447.1:0-2348 GCA_964658235.1 uncultured Acetobacteraceae bacterium
GCTTCAGCCACGCTTCCGGATCAACCCCCGCCTCGCGCAGCCACGCCAGCGGCAAATACAGCCGGCCAGCGCGCGCATCCTCCCCCACGTCGCGCGCAATATTGGTCAGCTGCATCGCCACGCCCAAATCGCACGCCCTTGCCAGCGCCACCGGGCTGCGCACGCCCATCAGCACCGCCATCATCGCGCCCACCGTGCCCGCCACCCGCGCCGCGTAATCCTGCAGCGCATCCAGATCCTCATAGCGCCGCCCAAGGGAATCCCATTCGAACCCCTCCAGCAGCGCTTCCGGCAAGGTCCGCGGCACCCCATGCCGCGCCACCGTCACGGCAAACGCTCGATCGGCGGAAACCTCCATCGGCGCGCCGGCATACGCCCGGTCCAGCCGCCGCCGCAGCGCGTCCAGCGCCGCCGCCTTGCCCCCCTCGCACTCGTCGATCGCGTCATCCGCCAGCCGGCAAAACGCATACAACGCCGTCGCGGGCTCATACACCCGCTTCGGCAGCATCAGGGACGCTGCAAAGAACGTCCTCGATCCACCCCGCATCGATGTCCGGCACGCTCGCAAATCCGCCGCATCACGCAAAGACTCGTGCATCCGGAACCACCTTGTCCAAAACCCGTGCCGACGACAAAACCCCCGGCAGCCCCGCCCCCGGATGCGTACCCGCACCCACAAGATACAGCCTGCCCACTTCCTCGCTCTCGTTATGCGGCCGGAACCACGCACTCTGCGTCAATATCGGCTCCAGCCCGAACGCCGCGCCCTTCACGGACAACAGCCGGTCGGAAAAATCCTGCGGCGTCAGCATGCGGGACGAAACAATCTCGTCCTCCAGCCCCGGCAACAAACTCTCGGACAGCGCGCGCGCAATCTTGCGCCGATACACCTCCGCCTCCACCCGCCAATCCGTCCCGCTATCCAGATGCGGCACCGGCGAGAGCACATAGAACGCATCGCATCCCGCCGGCGCCAGCGACTCATCCGTCGCCGTCGGCCGATGCAGATACAGGCTGAAATCCTCCGCCAGCTTCTTCTTGGTGAAAATATCGTCCAGCAATCCGCGAAACCGCGGCCCCAGCAGGATCGTGTGGTGCGCCACATCCTCGTAGCGCCGCTTCGTCCCGAAATACCAAACGAACAGGCTCATGGAATACCGCCCGCGCGCAATCCGCCTGTCCGTCCACCGCGTGCGATACCGCGCCGGCAACAACGTCCCATACGTGAACGCGGAACACGCATTGCTCACCACCACGTCGGCATGCATCACGCTGCCGTCGGCCAGCCGCACGCCGCTGGCATCGCCGTCCTCCACCAGGATCTCCGCCACCTCCGCGCCGCAGCGCACGCTGCCGCCCTGGCCCTCGATCAACCCCACCATTCCGCGCACCAGCGTGCCGGTCCCGCCCATCGCGAAATGCACGCCCCAGCGCCGCTCCAGGAAACAGATCAGGCTGTAGATCGAACTCGCCGCGAACGGATTGCCGCCCACCAGCAACGGATGAAAACTCAGCACCGTACGCAGCCGCTCGTCCCCGATATACTTCGCCACCATCCCATACACGCTGCGCAGACTGCCCAGTTGCAGCAGCTGCGGCGCAAGCCTGGCCATGTCCGTCCATGAATTGAACGGCACGTCGCCAAGCTGCTCGAACCCCACGCGATAAATCTCCGCGCTGGCCTGCATGAAACGATCGTAGCCGGCCACGTCACCCGGGCAGAATCGCGCCACCTCCGCCCGCATCTCATCCGCGTCGCCGGTGTAGTTGAACGTCTCGCCGTTATCGAACCGTATGCGGTAGAACGGGCTGATCGCCCGCAGCTCCACATCGTCCGCCAGCCGCTTGCCGCACAGCGCCCACAGCTCCTCCAGCAGGAACGGCGCCGTCACGATCGTCGGCCCCGCATCGAACGTGAACCCGTCCTGCCGATACACGTACGCCCGCCCCCCAGGCGCATCCAGCCGCTCCAGCACGCTCACCCGATACCCGCGCGCCCCAAGCCGCACCGCCGCCGCCAGGCCGCCAAACCCACTGCCAATAACCACGGCATGCGGACGGGGAGGGGGCGCGGCAAAGTTCATAATGAAAAGTGTAAGCCTAGGTTTACACCCGAAGCAAGGCCGCCCTGACACCCATTTCCGCCGCCCCCCGGCCCTTCCTGAACCCAACAAGCAACGCCAAGGCCGCCGAGACGCCATGTATTGTCCATCGAATAAAAAGTCTTCATCAACGGACCAAATCGTCAAAACTATAATAACTAGACTGACAACAATAAAATTCACTACATCCAGCTAAGCTCGAGCCGAGCCTTCAAGGATCACAAACCTCCTTCTTGGTGCTCTTGG
>CAZZYR010000448.1:0-2341 GCA_964658235.1 uncultured Acetobacteraceae bacterium
TTTTTTTCAAAAAAGAACTTCTTGCTTCCTTACGAAAGATGCGTCTTATCCCCAGACAACACCGCCAGACCAATCACATTCGACAACGGCGCCGCCGGCGCCGACAGCGTCTTCATGCCCAGCGCCTTGGACAGCGGCGCCGCGCTGCCGGACAGCGTCTTCAATCCCAGCGCGCTGGAGAAAGGCGCGGCGTTGCGGGACAGCAGCGGAAATCCGAACGTGCCCTTGTAGGGCCCCGAGGACCGCGTGAGGGTGGGCAGACCCAGTGCCGATGAGAACGGCGCGGCCTTCCCGGACAGCGTGGGAAAGCCAAACGAACTGCGTTTGCCCGTCTGGTGCGAAGACAGCGTCCGCAAGCCAAGCCAGCGCGAGAACGGCGCCGCGGTGTTGGACAGCAGCCTCAGCCCCAGCGCATTCGAAAACGGCGCCGCATTTTCATGCGCAAAGCGATCGTCGTGATCGATCGAACTCTCCTGCGCGTCCGCCGCGACATCATCCAGGATATCCGTGGCCGCCTGGCCACTGCCGAACGGCGCCCGCACAACCAGAAGCGTATCGCCCTGGCTGATCCGCCCCGCTAGCCGCTCCGCATGCGCTGTGGTCACGCCTTTGCGGGCGATCGAGTCGGCTGAGGTGGCGCCGCTGAGGACGTCGAAATCAGTGAATCCCTCCTCGCGCAGATGCGTGGCGGCGGTCTGGGCGTCAGCAGACGAGCGATACAGCTTCAGGATCGGCATGGTGCGGACTCTCCTGTTTGAACTGGCCCGCGACGCGGACCCGGTTGTTAATAATTACGCGGCGGACGGCGCATGGGTGCTGCCAAGCAGCGGCACCAATGTAACGAGTGTCACCAGAAGCAGAACAACTTCCAGCGAATAGACGGCCTGATATCCCACCGCGGGGCCGCGCGCCGTCAGGACGCTGCCGGCAACCGCATCGCGCAGCACGCCGCCCATCGCGATGGCAAATCCGGCCGATGTCGCCTGCACCGCGCCCCACGCGCCCAGCGCCAGGCCCGCCTGGTTGGACGGCGCGCTGCGCATGGTCGCCGTCAGCGTGCCGTGGCCGAACAGGCCTGTGCCAAAGCCGATCAGCAAAGTGCCCGTGCCGAACAGCAGGGTGGATGAGAACGGTGCGGCCATGATCACCGCGAGGAAGGCGGGGATGCCCACCAGCGCGCCATAGCCCGCCATCCGGAACGGGTCCGCACCGCGCCCCAGCACGCGCGAGGCCAGCCCGAAGCCCGCCAGCCCGCCCAGCGCCAGCGTCGCCGTGAGCTTTGTGGTGTTGCCGACACTCAGATGCAGGATCTGGCCGCCATAGGGCTCCAGCAGCACGTCCTCCATGCTGAAGGCCATCGTGCCCAGCCCAACCGCCACCAGGCGGCGCATTGCGTGGGCGCCCCCGATGAACCGGCCCCAGGACTCGCCGAAGCTGGGCGACTGCGCACGCGCCACCTGCAAGGGTGAGCGGCGGCGGCCCTCCTGCTTCCAGAGAGCGGCCGTGTTCAGCACGATGGTGGCCACGGCCGAGGCCTGGATCACCTGCACCAGCCGCCCGGGCGTGAAGTCGGCCAGGAAGGCGCCGAACAGCAGCGCGCTAGCGATCATGCCGAACAGCAGCATCACATACATCAGCCCCACCACCTGCGGCTGCTTCTCGGTGGCCGCCAAGTCCGTTGCCAAAGCCAGCCCCACGGTCTGCGTAGTGTGCAGACCAGCCCCTACCAGCAGGAAGGCCGCACCCGCGCCCACGTAGCCGATGAAGGCCGGCGCATGCGCGGCATTGCCCTGCCCGGCCAGCACCAGCAGCGCGAACGGCATGATAGAGAGGCCGCCGAACTGGATCATGCTGCCGCGGAACATGAACGGCACGCGTCGCCAGCCCAGTTCCGAACGATGCGTGTCGGACCGGAAGCCGATCAGCGCGCGGAATGGCGCGAACAGCAACGGCAACGCGATCATGATGCCGACCAGGGAGGCCGGCACGTTCAATTCCACGATCATCACGCGATTCAGCGTGCCGATCAGCAGAACCAGCGCCATGCCGACCGAGACCTGGAACAAGGACAGCCGCAGCAGCCGCGGCAAAGGAAGGTCAGGTGTCGCCGCATCCGCGAAGGGGAGAAAGCGGGTGCCCATGCCAACCCAGCTGCGCATCAAGGCCTGGCTCGCGCGGTTCATCTCTGGTCCCGTATCTCGAAAAGTGCCTCTGCGGACTGGAAAGATGAGCCGGGGTCCGTGGACCCCGGCCCGGTCGCGTCAGTTCGCACTCGCCGTGCGAATCGGCGCAGGCGCCGCGGCAAGCTTCGTGGGCGCGCTTGCGGTGGCGGACGGTGTCA
>CAZZYR010000449.1:0-1142 GCA_964658235.1 uncultured Acetobacteraceae bacterium
CCGGCACTTTCGCCTGGATCCTCGATCCGGACGGCACCAAAATCGAGCTCTGGCAACCAGCTCCGAAATAGGCTGACGCAAGCAGGTCGTTCTTTAAACAAAGCGCTTGCCTTTTCTCATTCCAAGGTGGCAAAGCACGCCCCCTGACGTCGGTTCAGTACCGGAACGGAGATGCGTGCATGCAATGGTCTCGCGGCCCAGCCTGCCTCCTCGCATCGGTGCTGCTGCTTGCCCAACCCGGACTCGCAACGCCAACCGAAACCATCTTGTACGCCTATCCGAGCGGCCTCATCGGCGGTGGGCCCACCGGCTTGACGGCTGACGCCTGGGGCAATTTCTACACGCCGCTCAGCGGGCTTGGCCTGTTCGGTGGCGTCGGCCGGCTCGTCCGGCCCCACGTTGCCGGCCAAAATTGGCGCCCGCAGGCGCTCTACAATTTCCAGGAAACGGATGGCGCGGTCCCGGTCGGAACCGCGCTCGTCGGCAAGGGACTCAATCTCTTCGTCACCACTTTCTCCGGTGGCGTCGCCAATCTCGGCGCCGTTCTAGAACTGTCACCACCCGCCAAAGGCACTAATTTCTGGACCCGGACCGTGCTCTACAGTTTTCCGGTCGGCCCAGGCGGGTTGGGCCTCACCGGCGCTGAGCCCATGGCTGGGCTCATTCAGGACCACCGCGGCAACCTGTTCACCACCACGTCCGCCGGCGGCCAGAAGGGCGGCGGTGCCGTTATCGAGCTTTCGCCACCTGCCCATGCGGGCGCCGCGTGGACGGAGCATCCTATCTACAATTTCAGGGGCCACGCCGTGGACGGAGCCGGCCCTGAGACCACGCCCGTCGCGGACCAGGCAGGCAATCTGTATGTCACCACCTCCGGCGGCGGAGCCGGCTTTGCAGGCACGGTGGTCAAGCTTGCGCCACCGTCGGGTGGGCACACCACATGGACTGAAACCATCCTGCACACCTTCAGCGGCGCGGACGGCTATCTCCCGAATACCAGCCCCACTTTGGATCCCGCTGGAAACATCTATGTCGGCACGTTCCAGGGCGGCACGCGCAATCTTGGCACGATCGTGGGACTGACGCCGCCACCTGCCGGCAAAATCGCTTGGGCCAGGCACGTGCTTTACAATTTCGGACAA
>CAZZYR010000449.1:1152-2341 GCA_964658235.1 uncultured Acetobacteraceae bacterium
CGGAGCGGCGCCGGATGCAATTCTGCGAGACGCAAAAGGTAATCTCTTTGTCACCACCGATCTGGGCGGCGCCAATGGCAAAGGCACGTTGATAAAACTATCCCCACCCGCCGATGGCAAATCTGCCTGGGCCGAAACCATCCTGTACAGTTTCGGCCCCTATCCGGACGCGGCAAACCCCCGTGGTGGACTGCTGACGGATGCCAGCGGCAATCTCTACACCGCCACCACCGAAGGCGGCCCCAAGCAGTTCTTTGGCACCATCGTGAAGTTTTCAGGCACCGGCTTCGCTGTTTCCGGCGTGGCCGTCACGAAGTAAGGAAGAAGAAAAACTGTTGTCCCTGCTGTCGCGGACCCCACAGATAAAAGTTTTTTGGTTCTTTTTTTCAAAAAAGAACTGCTTCCTTCCTTACCCAATCCCCCCCAAACAAAGATACTTGATCTCCAAATAATCCTCAATCCCGTATTTCGAACCCTCCCGCCCCAGCCCCGAAGACTTCACACCTCCAAAGGGCGCCACCTCGGTGGAAATGATCCCCTCGTTGATCCCGATGATCCCGGCCTCAATCCCCTCCGCCACACGAAACACCCGCCCCACATCACGCGTGTAGAAATACGCCGCCAACCCGAACTCGGTATCGTTGGCCATCTCCACTGCCTCGTCTTCCGTCTTGAACCGGAACAGCGGCGCCACCGGCCCGAACGTCTCGTCGCGGAAGATGTCCGCCGCGCGCGAAACATCCGCCAAAATCGTCGGCTCGTAGAAATTGCCGCCCAGCGCATGGCGCTTGCCGCCCGTCACCACGCGCGCGCCGCGCTGCACCGCGTCCGCCACATGCGCCTCCACCTTCGCCAGCGCATCCGCGTTGATCAGCGGCCCCTGCGTGATCCCCTCCTCCATCCCATTGCCCACGCGCAGCGCCCGCACCGCGTCGGTCAGCTTCTCCACGAACACATCGAACACGCCGTCCTGCACCAGCAGCCGGTTCGCGCACACGCAAGTTTGCCCAGTATTGCGATACTTGCTCGCAATCGCACCCTTCACCGCCTCGTCCAGATCCGCGTCGTCGAACACGATGAACGGCGCGTTGCCGCCCAGCTCCATGCTCGTTTTCTTGATGGTGGGCGCGCATTGCGCCAGCAACTTAGCCCCCACGCCGGTGCTGCCGGTGAACGTCAGCTTGCGCAC
>CAZZYR010000450.1:0-2340 GCA_964658235.1 uncultured Acetobacteraceae bacterium
AGATGTCCGAGCCGCCGCCACGGGTGACGCTGAGGATGCAGGAGCTGCCGTCCGGCGAGAAGCGGGGGGCGAAGCTCATGCCCTGGAATTCGCCGAAGGTGCTCTGGCGGCCGGAGGAGAGGTCGAAGAGATACACGCGGGGACGGTCGTTGGCGTAGCTCATGAAGGCGATCTGGTCCCGCACCGGGTTGAAGCGGGGGGTAAGGACGAGCCAGGAACCGTCCGTGAGGATGCGGTTGTTGGCGGAATCCTGGTCCATGATGGCCAGGCGCTTGGTCTGGTGGCCGCGGCCGCCGGTGCTGGCGACATAGACGATGCGGGTGTCGAAATAGCCTTTTTCACCGACGAGGCGTTCGTAGACGACGTCCGCGATGATGTGGGCGATGCGGCGCCAGTTGGCGGCCGAGGTAGAATACGCGGTGCCCTGGATCTGGGTGCCCTGAAGCACGTCCCAGAGACGGAATTCGACGCGCAGCGGGTCCGTTCCGGTGACGGCGCCGGTAACCAGCGCGTGGGCGCCGAGGCCTTTCCAGGCGCCGAAATCGGGCGTGCCGGGCGGGGCGGCGCCGGCGGCGGTGAGAGGGCGGAACAGGCCGCAGCGGCCGAGATCGGCGGTGATGACGCCGCCGATGTCCACCCCGCCGGCGCCACCGCCAAGGCCGGTGACGGCGATGGGGATGGGGTTCCGCTGCGCGCCCGGGACATCGATGATCGGCTGGTTGGAGGCCGGCGCCTGGGCGAAGGCGGTGGGCGCGACAATCGGCGCGGCCAGCAGGCTGGCTGAGCTGGCGATGAAGGCGCGGCGCAGCAGGGGGGCGCCATTATCGAGGAATGGGATCATGCGGGCGGCTCCAATCAGGGTCTGAAACGAAACGTCAGTTGGCTGGAGGGTTGCCCCAGCAAATTCGGCGGCAGCGGGAGGTGGGCGCAGACGGGGTCCTGGACGGCGTGTTCGGCGCGTTCGGCGAAGGCGCGGAAGGCGGGGTCCGAATTGGCGCGAGCCTGGTCGGCGGGGGAGAGAACCACATCGTGGACTTCGCCGGTGGCGTCGATGGTGACGGTCATCATGGTGCTGTAGGTGGCGTAGTCTTTCGCGGCCGTGTCCTCCGAATAACAACGGCGTACGGAATCGCCGATGGTCTTGCGCTGGCCTTCGGAGAGCGCGCCGGTGAGGTTGCCGTGCTTCTGGCCGCCGGCGTCATGCGCGCCGCCGCGGCTGGGGTTGTAGACGTGTTTGGGTGGCGCGGTCTGCTTCTGGTCCGCCATCAGCTTCTCCATGGTGTTGAGGAAGCTGCTGGTGTCGGGCGCCGGGGTTTTGGTGGGGTTCTGCTGGTGGCGCACGGTGTCCATCGGCTTGGCGTCCTGGGGCTTCTGCACGGGCATGGGCGGCTTAGGCGCGTTGACCGGCTTGGGCGGCTCGGAGGCGGCCACCTTCATCGGCGGCGGACGGCGCAGCTTTTCAACCGCGTTCTCATCCGGCGGGGGGGCGAGCTTGGCTGAGTCCAGCGAGGTGACCCGGGTGGGGGCGGAGTCAGGCGGCGGCGGTGGTGGTGGCGGTGGTGGCGGCGTGGTTTCGATAGGCTGTGGCTTGGGATCGACGAGGGCGGGATTTTCCTTGGCTGGGGTGTCCGCTTCCGTGGGGGCGGCGACGTGGCCGGTCCGGTCCGATTTTTGCGCTGAGTCCGCGGTGCCAACGAAATCCATCTCCACCGTGTCGTCCGCCGGGGGCGGCGGGGGGAGCGGGTGGGGGATGACCAGGATGAGGGCGAGCAGGATCAGGAGGTGGATGCCCCCTGAGATCGTGGCCGAGCGCGTCATCCCGCGGCGCATGGCTATTTCTGGACTTGCTCGGCCAGCAGGGCGACTTTCGTGAATCCGCCGCCGGCGATGGTGGCCATGACCTGCATGACCTGGCCGTAGGGAATTGATTTGTCGCCGCGCACGAAGATGCGGCGGGTCATGTCCGAATTGGCGGCGGTGGTGAGGCGGGCGACCAGGTCCGAAACCTCGATGTCTTCGTCACCGAGGTGTACCTTGCCGTCCACGGTGATGGTGACGGTGATGGGGGTGGCGTCCGCGCTGAGGGGGGCGGCGTTGGTTTTCGGCAGGTCCACGTTGACGCCGGAGGTCAGCATGGGGGCGGTGACCATGAAGACGATGAGCAGGACGAGCATGACGTCCACCAGCGGGGTGACGTTGATGTCCGCCATGGCGCGGTAGCGGCCGCGGCCACGGTTGGGGCCCATGAGTCCGCCGGCCATTACGTAAACTCCTCAAAAGCAAGCAGTCCTTTTTTGAAAAAAAGGACCAAAAAACTTTTGTCCAATGGGTCCGCGACAG
>CAZZYR010000451.1:0-2334 GCA_964658235.1 uncultured Acetobacteraceae bacterium
AAGGCTGACAGAGACTAAAGCGCGAGTGCAGCTATCGCCCACCCCTCAAGTGTCAACCGCCCGACGGCTGGTTCGGTTGCGGCGCCGTGAACCACGCAGGGATTGTCCAGATGCAAGCGGAACTCTGGCGGCTCGACCGGAAAATGGTTTGAATCGGCCCGCGCCGGCAGGGGCGCGCCGGTGGCGGGTGTTGCGAGGTTTCTCTTCGCCCCTGCGGTGCGTCTTCTACGGCCGGCCGGCAGCATCCCGATCCCCTCTCGCCGGCAGAAGCTACGTTACACCAACAAACAGACAAGAGTTTTTTGTTTCTTTTTTGCAAAAAAGAAGTGCTTCCCTTCTAACTTGCTGCTTTTGCTTGATGGATTGCCAGCAGCCTATGGTGCCGTGCTGGACCTTTGCTCCGTGAACCGGAGGCGGTTGCCGAATGGGTCGGTTACGGACATCTCGAGGCCCCAGGGCACGCGCTCGACGCTTGGGTTGAAGTGCCTGTAGGGTTTTGCAGCGAGTTCGGCGTGGTAGGCGCGGACATCTTCGGTGCTGACGAAGACGGTGGATCCGGGTGTTGCGTCGCTATGATGTTCACTGAGGTGCAGGATCAGCCCGGCGCGGGAGATTTGGGCATAAAGCGGGGCCTCTGGCGAGAAGCGCGCTTCCCAGTCAAGGCGCATGCCGAGGAAGCCGAGATAGAATTCGCGTGCCTTGGCTTCATCGAAGATGCGCATGATGGGGCATGTGCGGATGAAACGGACCGTGCTGGTATCCGGTGCGTGGAAGTCCGCGGGGTTTGCCATGCTAGAGGCCTTCCGCGAGAGCGCGATGCTGGAAGAGGAGGCTTGGCCAGAGTGCCGTGAGCGACTGCTTCAGATTGTGGCATAGATAGATCGGCCGATCGTTCTCGTAGGGCATGGCGAAGCGATTGCCGAAGCGGGCGATCTCATGAAGGCTGCCGCAGCGGTCCGACCATGCATTTTGATCGACGTTCACCAGGATCAGATCGCGCGGATCGCCGTATGGTCCCCACTGGAAGAAGGCGCCGTCGCCACTCATGGCGCGCGGGCGCGCAGGTGCGTGACCGAATACGTCGATTGCGGAAGCTTCCCCGTAATTCCGGGCGAAGATGCCAGTCCGCGCGTGATCGGCTGCGGGCAGGGCCAGGAATGCCTGGTCTACTTTCGCTGCCAGGTCACGCCAGGCGAACTGGTCCGAAAAGAGTTGGGTGATCGGCGCGCCGACGGAGGCGGCTTCCACCGGGCGGGGATGAAGGTGGTAGCGGTCCAAAAAGGCCTTGAGCGCATCGGGGGAGAGCACGGGCAGGCTGAGCGGCAGGAGGAGCACCGCGTGGGCCGCGGCCACGCTCATCCAGCCGATGCGTGCGAGGCGGGCGCTGTGTGCGATGGCGGCGGCACCGGCGGCGAACAGCGCGGGATAGGCCGGATAGAGGTAGTAGCTCTTGCCGTGGGTGATCCGGATGACGAGGGCGGTGACGACGAAGGCGATGACGAGGGGGCGAGCGCTTGCAAGGCGCGGCATGATCCAGGGCGCGATCAGCCCGGTCAGCCAGAGCGGCGCCAAAACGAGGTTCATGGCCAGCGCCTGACCGATCCAGAAGCGGATTGGGCCGCCGGCGTACACCACGCCTTCCGCGCTGTGCCAGGCGACGATGGCGCGGAACGGCAGGTCGTGCGCGATCTGCCAGGCGATGGCGGGCAACGCCAGGATGGCGAACGCAGCGAGCGCCAGCACCATGTCTCGCGTGAGCAGCAGGCGGCGTTGCGGGACGGCCAGCATGCCGGCGGCCAGGCCAAGCGCCCAGATGGCAACACCGAACTTCGCCTCGAACAGCACACCGGCGGCAATGCCGGCCAGTAGAAGCGGCCGCGAATTTTGATGCTGCACAACGCGGGTGACGCAGAGGGCCAGCAAAGTCCAGCCGAACGGTTCGAATGTGGGTGTGCCGAACGTGTTGGTGAGCGCCGTCAGCGCGATGGCGCTGGCGACGGAGACGGCCGCGACCAGGGCGCCGCCGCCGAAATCTTGCGCGAGCTTTGCCGTCAATGGGACGAGTGCGGCGGCGCAGAGTGCCGCGGGGATGCGCAACAGAAACAGGCTTTGGCCGAGCAGTTGGGTGGCCGCGGCGATGAGCGGCACCAGCGAGGGCTGGTCCGTGTAACTCCAGGCTGGATGCCAGCCGCAATCGATGAAGTAGAGTTCGTTGCGGAAGAAGTCATAGCGCCCGGCGGTGGCCAGGTGCAGCGCCAGGACGATGAGGGCGACCAGCCAAACGGCGCGTGGCAGGGGAGGGTCAGACGGCGGTGTCATGACGTGCCACGGGAG
>CAZZYR010000452.1:0-2328 GCA_964658235.1 uncultured Acetobacteraceae bacterium
ATAGAGCTCCCCTCGAACGAGATAAAACTCGATTCAGCGCTGTTATCGTCATGTGTTTTATTGTAGTCGCTCTGCTTACCCAAATGTATGTGTTTTACAATCTTTTATCTCCCTCCATCGGTTACGACAAGCGACTGCACGAAAACTGCAACCTTTTTACCAATATTTTCGATTTGTGGCAGGTGTTTAGTTAATATCTCATAGTGGACGTTGACAACAGCAAGGTTGCCTATGCTTGTGTCAGGCGCCAAGACGTCTTGCTCAACATCACAGATCTGCGGCGTGTCTAGGGAAAGGTCGCGCGGATCATTTCCACAAAACATAAATAGCGGCTTGTTACGTGGGTCTTTCGCAACGTAAAGGTCGCGCCCCAGCGTTCCAGCATAGACCGAATATCCTGCGTTACTTAACTTTTCCTCACCGAATCGGGCGCGGATTGCGGCCAGCCTATCAGGCTGCCGTTGATTGTTAACAACCAGTGAGATAGCAATCAATTCTAATGACTGCTTGCTATTATAGGGTCCAAGCAATTCTAGACCCACACAGTCCGCAGGAACTGCTAAGCTAATCGGAACCTGATTGTGTCTTTTTCCATCGACATCCAGACCGATTATAAAGTCCTTCGGAATGGAGAAGACGCGCGTTGAGAAATTGACCCGTATCCGCGATGTGGTTGCAGAGCAAGCATATGAATCGTTGCAGTATATTGCAATTATAAGACAAAAAGAGGCAATCCACCGTGAAAGTGTCATCGTCAAAAAGGCGGTTTTCATATTTGCCTGTCCGCTTATAAAGCTTTGTAGGATGTTACGAATATAGCGCATTAAATAAGACGTTCAGGCCGGGCCGCCTTTGCGCCTAACGCCTTATTCCTCCCATCATGCAGTTGATCCAAGTGCAGACCTACCTTCTTTGTCTCTTCTTCGTGTCCTTCGTGCCTTTTTCTTCTTCGTGCCTTCGTGGCGAACCCTGCCTTGCCTTCCCTTCCTCACTCCTCCGCCGCCGCCCACTCCAACACCCGCGCCAGCCTCGCATAATCGGAAAACCGCGGCGCCGCCCCCGGCGAAGGCTGCGACAGATACGCCCGCTCCGCCTGATCGAAATCCACCACCAGCGCGCGCAAACTATCCCGCGCCATCGCCGCCACCTCCGCCACCCGCTCTGCCTTGCCCCTGAACAGCTCCGTCACCACCCCCGGCTCATACCCGCCGGAAATCCGCCAGAACACCAGTTCCGCCACCTCGCCCACCAGATCCGGCCCGAACGCCCCCGCCTCCACCATCGCCGCCTCCAGCGGCAGCTGCGGCGCCAGCCCCTCCTCCACCTGGCGGGACGTCGGCGGCGTCCCGGTCTTGTAGTCCAGGATCGCGATCTTCCCGTCCGCGCGCCGTTCGATTCGGTCCGCGCGGCCACGCAGCGTGAACGGCCCGGCCGGCGCGTCAAATTGCCAGTCGCCCTTGACCTCCGGCCGCAATGTCAGCGGCCTTCCCTCGGCGCGGCGGTTCGCCTCCGCCTCCGCGGCCCACGCAGCAATCCGGTGCAAACGCGGGCGCCACCACGCCGCCAGCGCCGGCCGCATGGATTTCTCCTCCAGTGCCTGATCCATGTCCGCCAAAAGTTGTGCTGCCGCATCCGCGGGCCACGTCAGGCCAGTGCGCGCGAAGAACCGGTTCAGCCCGTCATGGACAATGCTGCCGTAATCCGCGGCGTCCGCGGATTGCTCCAGCGGGTCCAGCTTCCGCAGCCGCAGCACGTGTTTGGCATAGATCGCATAGGGGTCGCGCAGCCAGGTCTCGATCTCCGTCACGCTCAACCGGCGCGGCCGCAGCGCCACGGCGGGCGCTGGCGCAGGGGGCGCCACCGGTGATGGCGCCCCCGCCGGCCGGTCCAGCGCCCGCACCCAATCCACCGCGTCATGCCGGCGCAGCCTGCCCGCATTGCCCAGCAGCGCATCCAGCCGCACCAGCCAGCGCGCCGGCACCGCGGGCGCGCCATCCCGCCGGCGCGGCGCGGAGAGCACAACCAGGCCCCCCGCGCAGCCCGCCATGACGAAATCATGCGCGGACAACCCAATCTGGTCTTCCGGCGACGGCAGACCCACCGCCGCCCGCATCGGCCGGTTCATCCACGGCCCGGACTCGGCGATCGCCGGCCAAACCCCTTCCGTAAGTCCGCCCAGCACCACCACATCGGCCGTCTGCAGCCGCGCTTCCAGCAACCCCCAGATGAACACCCTTGGATGTTCGGTGCCCTCCCGGCCGCGCAGGCCGCGGCGGCTGCGCACCGCCACCCCCGCCAGCATCGCGTCCAGCAGGCCAGGCAACCGCG
>CAZZYR010000453.1:0-2320 GCA_964658235.1 uncultured Acetobacteraceae bacterium
CCACGGACCCTGACCGGGAGGGCGAGGCCATCAGCTGGCACGTCCGCGCCATGCTGGAGGAGAAGAAGGCGCTCCGCGGCGTGGACGTCCAGCGCATCACCTTCAATGAGATCACCAAGACCGCCGTCCAGAAGGCGATGAAGCACCCCCGCGCGCTCGATATGCCTTTGATCGAGGCCTACATGGCCCGCCGCGCGCTGGACTACCTGGTCGGCTTCACCCTCTCCCCTGTCCTGTGGCGCAAGCTCCCCGGCAGCCGCAGCGCCGGCCGCGTCCAATCCGTCTCCCTCCGCCTGATCTGCGCCCGCGAGTCGGAGATCGAAGCCTTCCGCCCCCGCGAATATTGGACCGTCGAGGGCCATTTCCTCACCCCCGCCGGCGCCCCCTTCACCGCCAAGCTGTCCCACCTGGACGGCAGGAAGCTGGACCAGTTCGACCTCAACAACGCCGAAAAGGCCGCCCGCGCTAAGGCCGCCGTGGAAGCCGGCATCTTCACCGTCGCCACCGTCGAGCGCCGCCGCGTCAAGCGCAATCCGCCCGCCCCCTTCACCACCTCCACGCTCCAGCAGGAGGCCAGCCGCAAACTCGGCATGGGCGCGCAAGCCGCCATGCGCACCGCGCAGCAGCTCTATGAAGGTGTCGAACTCGGCGGCGAAACCGTCGGCCTGATCACCTACATGCGGACGGACGGCGTGCAGATGGCACGCGAAGCCATCGATAGCATCCGCGGCTTCCTCCGCCAGGAATATGGCGACGCCTACGTCCCCGTCGCCGCCCGCGAATACACAAGTAAAGCCAAGAACGCCCAGGAAGCCCACGAAGCCTGCCGCCCAACGGACGTCGCCCGCACCCCGGATCAGGTCGCCGCCTATCTGAACACCGAACAGACCCGCCTCTACGAGCTGATCTGGAAGCGCGCCGTCGCCAGCCAGATGCAGTCCGCCGAACTGGACCAGGTCGCCGTGGACGTGGCCCACGCCGGCACCAAACTCCGCGCCAACGGCTCCATCATCGCCTTCGACGGCTTCCTCAAACTCTACAAGGAAGGCTCTGACGAGGACGAGGACGACGAAGCCGGCCGCATGCTCCCCCCCATGGCCGAGCGCGATCCCCTCACCCGCGGCGAGGTCGCCGCCGACCAGCATTTCACCCAGCCCCCGCCACGCTATTCCGAAGCCAGCTTGGTCAAGAAGATGGAGGAGCTCGGCATCGGCCGCCCCTCCACCTATGCAAGCATCCTCTCCGTCCTGCGCGACCGCAATTACGTCCGCATGGAGAACAAGCGTTTCGTCCCCGAGGATCGCGGCCGCCTCGTCACCGCCTTCCTCACCAGCTTCTTCGAACGCTACGTGGACACCGGTTTTACCTCCGGCCTGGAAGCCCAGCTCGATGAAGTCTCGGACGGCAAGCTGGAGTGGCACGCCCTCATGCGCGCCTTCTGGGACGATTTCTCAAAAGCCATAGGGCAAACCAGGGAACTCAAGATCTCGGACGTGATCGACGCGCTCGATCGCGATCTCGGCCCGCACTTCTTCCCCCCGCGTGAGGACGGCACGGACCCACGCATCTGCCCGTCCTGCCACCAGGGTCGCCTCGGCCTGAAGCTCGGCCGCCACGGCAGCTTCATCGGCTGCTCCCGCTATCCGGAATGCCAGTTCACCCGCCGCCTCGCCATCGAAGGCGGCGAAGGCGACGCCGAAGTCCTGAAAGACGGCCTGCGCAAACTCGGCCACCATCCTGACACCGGCGAGGACATCACCGTCCGCCGCGGCCCATACGGCCTCTACACCCAGCAGGGCGAACCCGACCCCGCGGACAAGAAGAGCAAGCCCCGCCGCACCTCCCTGCCCAAAGGCATGGACGGCGACGCCATCACCCTCGAACAGGCGCTCGGCCTGCTCTCCCTCCCCCGCCTCGTCGGCAAACATCCTGAAACCGGCCAGGACATGGAAGCCGGCCTCGGCCGCTTCGGCCCCTACATAAAAATGGGCAGCATTTTTGCGTCCCTCGACAAGGACGACGACATCCTCTCCATCGGCGTCAACCGCGCCGTGGACGTCATCGGCCGCAAACTCGCCAGCGTCCGCATCCTCGGCCAGCACCCCAAGGACAAAGCGGACATCCAAATCCGCAAAGGCCGCTTCGGCCCCTACGCCCAACACGGCCAAACCGTCGCCAACCTCCTCAAACACCAGACGATGGACGACATCACGCTGGAAGACGCCATCGCTTTGCTCGCCGAACGCGGCAAGGTGCTCGCCCCCCGCGGCAAGAACGGCAAGAAGCTCCCGCCGAAGAAAGCCGCGCCCGCCAAGAAAGC
>CAZZYR010000454.1:0-2313 GCA_964658235.1 uncultured Acetobacteraceae bacterium
GCCATCACGGACGCCACGCACGCTTCCAGCCATTCCCCGGCCACATCATGCACCGGGACGATCAGGCTGATCACCGGCCGGCGCATCCCCAGCGCCGCAATCGCCTGCCGCTGCTGCTGGTCCAGATTCGCCACCGGCGTGGCGCCCACCATGCCGCGTGTCCGCCCCACCCATGTCAGGAATGGCGGCAATTCCGCGGACAGCCCAATCGCGTGCAGCCTGCGCCGTATCTCATGTCCAATCTGCGTGGCGCTGAACTGCTCGCGCATCCGCGCCGCCGCCTTCGCACCCCGCGCCCACGCCTCCGCTTGATTCTCATACACCAGCCGGAACTGCTCGATCAGGGACGCCTTTCGCGGATCGGCCCACACGTAATACGGCATATATGGGCCGGCCTGCGCCTCCACCTCCGTCAGGTCGTACTCGATCGGAAAACCCACGCTCTCGTCGAAGAATTCCAGGTTTCCGGAGTAATTCGTCGCAATCACCGGCTTGCCCAGCGCCATGAACTCGGCGATGTTCAGTCCAAACCCCTCGCTCCTGTGCGCGCTCACCAGCACGTCGCACGCCGCCCGCAGCAGCGCCATCTCATGCTCCGGCAGCATATCCGCCATCACCAGCACGTTTTCCGCGCCGCGCAGCGCCCGCGTCAGCTGCCGCGTGATCGCCGGCTCAATCGCAGTGGAATGGAATTTGATCACCAGAAACACATTCTCGTCGGCCGCGAACGCCTCGCGGAACGCGTCGATCACCATGCCCGGATTCTTTCGCGCACTCGTGCTGCCCACATCGAACGCCATCAGGAACACCAGCCGGTCCGGCGGCAGGCCGAACATCTCGCGCCCCTCTTTCGCGGACGCATGCACCGCCTCCACCGGCAGGCGGATCTTGTGCACCGGCACGGGCGCTATGGCGCCTATGCTGTCCATCTCGAAGTCGCTGTTCGTCCAAACCTCGTCCACCGGCGCGAAGCTGCTGTGCCAGTCGGACCGAAACGCGGCAAGTTCCCATGCCCACACGGCTATGTTGTAGGCATCATCGAAATGCCCATGCGGATACAGACTCGTCAGACGTGCAATCTGGTCCGCGTTCGCCAGCAGCAGGTTGCTGCGATATGTCGGCTGCCTGGCCCGTTCGGCCGCGGTGATCCGCGGCAATCCCCGGCTTACATCGAAGGCATGCAGCTCGATGGCGATGCCCACGCTCTGAATCGCGCGCAGGATGCCGCGCGCCGCCGTCCCCAGCCCGCTTGTGGCCGCGAACGGGCCGAAAATATTGATCCCGAACGGCTTGGCCAGCACCGCGGACGGCCGCGCCTGCCAAGTCGAATACGGCGCAATCCCGGTGCCCACCCGCGCCTCGAACCGGCCATGGAACAGCCAGTGATGCCGCGCCGCATCCGCGTCGTTGCCCAGTGCCGTGCGCACGTCCGGATAGAGCAGGAAATAGCTTTCGGCGTCGAAATCATCCACCGCCACCAGCCAATCCGTGCCCGGCGCCACCGCATCGGCATACTGCGTGTCGTCCACGATGCTCGGCCGCAGCCCCGCCAATTCCTCTGCCCGGCCGCTGGACAGCCAATGCGCCCGTCCGCTGGAAAACGTGCCATCGCGGACCGCGGCGGCCACATCCGGATTGATCGCCAGATACAGCGCCTCGTTGAACGGATCCGGCGCGGCCGGAACCTTGCGCGCCGGCGGCGGCAAATACGGAATCGCGGCTTCGGAGGACCCCAGCCGGAACGCCGGCGGGCTGGCCGGCACCGGCTCTTCCTCCTGCGGCGGCAGCACGGACGCCGAAAGCCCCGGGGGCCCGCCCAGAAACGGCGAATGCCGCACCCCGGACTCGATCTCCGCCTTGCCGAACGTCAGATAGTGCTGGAAACCGTTGTCGAACGACCCGTCGAGCACGGCCAACCGGACATCCTTGAACGCATTCAGATAAATGTCCTCGGGGAAATTTTCGGCGTCGAAAACGTCTTCGGACATGGGGTGAAGTCTTCCAGAAACCGCGCGGTGTTCGCGCCGCGGTTGTAACACGCTTTGGTGAGGGAGCCACATGGCCCGCTTACGTTCCGCAAAGGCACATACGTGATCGAGCCGCCCGCACTCACCCGCGCCGCCAATCGCCGTATCGCCGTCATCGTCGGCGGCTCCTCAGGCATCGGCCGCGCCACGGCGCTGCACTTCGCCCGGAACGGCTGGGATATAGCGCTCATCGCCCGCGGCGCGGCGGGCTTGGCGGACGCGGCGGCAGACATCGCCACCCATGGCGGCCGCGTCGCCACCCACGCCGCGGATGCGGCCGACGCCG
>CAZZYR010000455.1:0-2308 GCA_964658235.1 uncultured Acetobacteraceae bacterium
CATTAGAATCAACACCGTGCACCACGTACAGGAAAATGAACCGGACAGCCGTGGGTCAAGCCCGGCCATGACGGTTATTGTGTGGTTTACCGCTGGCGTGCCGCTCCCGCATTGAACGGCGACAGCACTGAGAAATGTTTTTTGGTTCTTTTTTGCAAAAAAGAACTGCTTGCCTTGCCTTACGCCACCGCCTTGGCGGAAGCGCGGCGTTTAAAGGACATGGTCCCGTCGTCGATCTTGCCGAAGCGCAAGGTGAGCAGGTCCAGCGCGTAGTTCTGGTGCAGCTTCCAGGGTTTCGTGGTGCCCTGGCGGGGCAGTTCAGGTAGCGCGCGCTGGACGTAGCCCGACGAGAAATCCAGGAAGGGCGCCTCCTGCACGCTGGCGTCGCGGATGGGGCGGGCTTCGACGTAGTGGCGCGCATCCATCCAGTTCAGCAGGCGGCAGACGAATTCGCAGGTGAGGTCCGCCTTCAGCGTCCAGGACGCGTTGGTGTAGCCGAAGGCGGTGGCGAGATTGGGCACGCCGGAATACATCATGCCTTTGTAGCTCATCATCTTGCCGAAATCGACGCGCTCGCCATCGACGCTGATGGTCATGCCGCTGAGGATCTGCATGCGCAGGCCGGTGGCGGTGACGACGATGTCGGCAGGTATTTCCTGGCCGGAATGGAGTTTCAGGCCGGTGGGCGTGAAGGTGTCAATGGTGTCCGTGACGACGGAGGCGCGGCCGGAGCGGATGGCGTTGAACAGGTCCGAATCAGGCACCAAGCAGAGGCGCTGGTCCCAGGGGTTGTATTTCGGCGTGAAATGGGTGGCGACATCGTAGTCCGGACCGAGCTCCTTGCGGACCAGGCCGATCAGGCCCTGCTTGAATTTTTCCGGTTTGCTGCGGGCCATGTTGAACAGGAAGAGCTGCATGGCGACGTTGCGCCAGCGGATGATGCTGTAGGCGAGCTTGGATGGCAGGTGGCGGCGCAGGCGGTTGGCGAAGGCGTCCTCCGCGGGGCGGGACGCCACGTAACTGGGCGAGCGCTGCAGCATGGTGACGTGGGCTGCATCCTTGGCGATGGCGGGCACCAGCGTGACAGCGGTGGCGCCGCTGCCGATGACGACGACGCGCTTGCCGGCAGTGTCCAGACCCTCGGGCCAGAACTGCGGGTGGATGATTTGGCCGGTGAAGCTGTCGCGGCCGGCGAAGTCCGGCGTGTAGCCGCCTTCATAGTTGTAGTAGCCGCTGCAGGTGAACAGGAAGCCGCAGGTGAAGATTTTGGTTTCGCCGTCGGTTTCAGCTTGCACGGTCCACAGCGCGTCCTGGCTGGACCAGTCGGCTTTGACCACCTTGTGCTTGAAGCGGATGTGCTGGTCCACGCCGTAGGCCGCGGCGGTCTCGCGCACGTAATTCAGGATGGCGGGGCCGTCCGCGATGGCCTTGGCTTCCGTCCAGGGGCGGAAGATGTAGCCGAGGGTGTACATGTCCGAGTCCGATCGGATGCCGGGGTAGCGGAAGAGGTCCCAGGTGCCGCCGATGGCCTCGCGGCCTTCGAGGACGACGTAGGTCTTGTTGGGGCACTGCATCTTGAGGTGGCAGCCGGCGCCGATGCCGGAGAGGCCGGCGCCGATGATCAGGACGTCAAAATGCTCGTGTGCCATGGCGGCGGCTCCCCGGGTTTTAGGGTATTTGCCCTAGAAAGGGCGGGGAAGGCAAGGGAAGGCCTTCTTTTTCGAGGAAAAAGGTGCTTGGCCTGAATTCATCAGGGCCTGGCGTACTTCGCCTGGGCGGTGGTGGGGCGAAGCAAGCAAGGTGATTCACCACCAAGGACACCAAGAACACCAAGAAGAAAGGCGCGCTTACATGGCGGTGCCTCGGCGCGGCGCGCAGTTGTCGAGTCGAGCCGAATCTTGGTGTTCTTGGTGTCCTTGGTGGTAGATCTTCTTTCTTTTGCCGGCGCTGTCGCGGTGTTGGCCTGAGGCACTCACCATTCGGCGGGGAGGGCGACCAGGCCCCGCAGGGTGACGGTGGGTTTCCACTCGACGTTGTCCGGGTCCGTCAGGCGCATGTCCGGCAGGCGTTCGAGGAGGCGGCGGAAGGCGATTTCGCCTTCGATGCGGGCGAGCTGGGCGCCGAGGCAGAAATGCAGGCCGCCGCCGAAGCTGATGGCGCGGACGCCGGGGCGGCCGACGTCCAGGGTTTCGGGGTCGCCCTGGTAGGCGGCGGGATCGTGGTTGGCGGCGCCGAGGAGGGCGATGACGTGCTCGCCCTGGGCGATGCGTTCGCCCATGACTGCGGTGTCGGTGATGGCGTTGCGGCC
>CAZZYR010000456.1:0-2302 GCA_964658235.1 uncultured Acetobacteraceae bacterium
CGCGGACTCAATAGATAAAAGTTTTTTGGTTCTTTTTTTCAAAAAAGAACTGCTTTCTTTCTGAGGTAGTCAATGCTCGACATCCAAACCTTCGACGCGCGCCGCGGCGGCAACGTCCTCTACAAAGCACTCACCCACCCGCTCGCCGCCGAAGCCATCGCAGCATTGGCGCAAGACCTCCGCGCAGCCGGCAGCCTCGCCGTGTTCGACCCGGACGGCATGGCCGCCGCCCTCTACGCGCTGCATCCCGAAATGCCCGCACCCGCCGAATATTACGTGCAGGATGTGGACGCGCTCAGCCACACACTGGCCGGCGCCCCGGCGCGCCCACTGACGGACCTGCCGCGCTCCAACGCTGCGCGCGTGCTGGTCGCCTCCTTCGAGGCATCGCGTATCTTGCAGCGCGTGGCAGCATTATGTCCCGCGGGCACACAGGCGGTCTCGCTGGACAGTACGCGGCTGCCGCCCGCGATGCTCACGTCCCGCGCCTATCTGGACCGGTTGAATTTCGCCACCAACCACGCCTTCTTCCGCGACGCGGACGGCCTCTCCACGCGCCTGATCAGCGCGAATTACTGGGCCGGTTACGGCGCCACGGATGTGCGCCTCTGGCTGCGCCTGTTCGCCGCGGACGGCACTGTGCTGGCCACCTGGGAGCAGCCGTTGGCCGCCAACGCTGGCGGCTTCACGATCGACAGCGCGGAGGTGCGCGCGCGCTTCGCGCTGCCCGAGTTCGCCGGCCAGCTCTTCATCCATGCCATCGGCGTCGCCGGGCATGACGTCGTGAAATATGCGCTGGACACCTATCGCGCCGATGCCGGGCCGGATGGCGACCATGGCCTGTCCGTCACGCACGATGCCAACGCCTGGCCGTCGGACCGCTATGCCGGCCTGCCGGCGCCGAACCCGGATGAGCGGGTGATGCTTTGGGTGCAGAACAGCCATGCCGCCCCCATCCCGGCCGGCGCCATCACCGTGAACCGCATGGGCACGGACACAAGCGGCGCGCTGCCGCTCGAGGTCGCGCCATTCGCCAGCGTGGCCGTGGATGTGGCCGAACTGCTGCCCGGATTGCACTGGCCCGCGCAGATCGAGCTGCGGACCGGCCGCCACGTGGTGCGGCCGCGCTACGAGATCCATCGCGGCGGCCACACGCGAATCGCGCACGTGAATGTGGAACGGGCGGATCTGCGCCCTGATCCAGGCATCCGCACGCTCTCGAACTTGCTCGGGCGTGGCTATATCCTGCCGTTTCCCGTGCTGCCGCCTGCGGATTTCCGCACCATCGTGCAGCCGAACCCCATGGCCGAGCGGCAGGACAGCCTGCCAGTGCGCATGGACGTCTTCGCGGCGGACGGGCGGCTGGCGGCGCAGCGCTTCCTCGGCAACCTGCCACGCCACCACGATCTGGCACTGGACCTGGCCGAACTGGGCGCGGACGCGGGACATGCCGAGCTGGCCTACGACTTCCGGGACGGCGGCGAGGCGGATGGCTGGCTGCATGGGCTGTTCCGCTATGAACACCGGCGCAGCGGCCACGCCGCGGACACCAGCTTCGGCGCTCACATCTTCAACACCGCAATGACGTATCGGGACGAGCCGCAATCCTATTCCGGCCCGCCGCCAGGCCTGACCACCCGGCTGTTCCTGAAGCTGGGCATCGGCATGCGCCGCAGCTTTGCCGTTCTGATCTACCCGGCCAGCGCCAGTTGGCACGATTTCTCCAGCACGGAACTCCAACTGATCGATAGCGCCGGCGCGGTGATCCACACGCGGGATCTGCGCATCGCCTGCTCCGGCTCCGCCGTCGTGCGGCCCCACGAACTGTTCGGCGATGCGGCATTGGCGCAGGCCGGGCAGGGGGGTTACGTCCTGATCCGAGACCTCACCTGCCGGCTGTTCGGCTATCACGGACTCGATGATGGCGCGGGCGGCTTCTCCCTGGACCACATGTTCGGGTTCTAGCGGCGCAAACTAACTGGTGCATTCGCCCGCCCGGCTGGCTAGATACGCTTTCGAAACTTCGGGGTTGGGGGCGGTCATGGCTGCAATAGGCGGGGCGGGTCTGGTGGACCGCGTGAAGGCAATCCTGCTGACACCGAATGAGCAATGGCCGGTGATCGCGGCGGAGCCGGCCACGCCGGCCGGGCTCTATACCGGATACATCCTGCCGCTGGCCGCCATCCCGCCGCTGGCCACCTTCCTGCACGGCGTCCTCTTCGGCTATGGCGCCTTCGGGTTCAGCTATCACCCGTCGGTTTTCAGCGCCCTCAGCCTGGCCATCACGCACTACGTGCTGACC
>CAZZYR010000457.1:0-2291 GCA_964658235.1 uncultured Acetobacteraceae bacterium
CTGGCGGCGACGTTGGCGGCGCGCTGGCTGTCCAGGGCGGTCTGTCCCAGGTCCTCGGGCAGGATTTCCGTAACCGAGCCGGGGGAGAGGGTGACCGTTGAGGTGGGGTCCGAGCCATCCGTGGGGGTGAGGAGGTGAATGGTGCCGCGGGTGTCCACGGTGGTGGTGGAGAGCAGGACGCCGGATTGCGTGAGCGCGTGGCCGACGAGGGTGATGTCGCCGCGGTCCGCGGTGACGATGCCGGTGTTGGTGACGGCGCCGGTGGGAAAGGTGGAGAAGGCGGCGGTGGCCGAGGGCAGGCCACTGTTATAATTGATGGGGGTATTGGTGGAGGCGACCTCGCTGCCGAGCGTGGTGCTGGTGGGACCGCTGCCCTGGCGCAGGGTGAAATCCGAGCCGGCGGCGAGCACGGTTTGGCCCTGCGGCGTGGTGATCATGCCGGCATTGGCGACGTTGCCGCCGAGCAGCATGACGTAGCCGCCGCCATCCGTGCCGGTGGGGGTGGCGGTGGCGATGGTGGCGCCCGCGGCGACGGTGATGGCGTTCGCCGTGCCGTTGATGAAAGTCGGCTGGTAGTAGCTGGTGATCTTGGTGAGCTTGCTGACGGAGTCCGTCTGGGCGCCGTAGAGATTGAAGCTGGTGACGCCGCTGGCGGTGGTGGAGAACTGGGCGGCGGCGATGTCCGCGGTGGCGGCGACGAGGGAGCCGACATTGACGGTGCTGCCGGCGGAGAAGGCGATGCCGTTGCGGTCCAGCACATAGACTTTGCCGGGCGCGGTGATGGCGCCGAGGATCTGCGCGGGGTTGGCCGTGGGGTCCTGGACCGAATTGATGACGACCCAGGAGCTGGCCAGCGTGCCGCCGGCGCTCTGGTTGAAGGCGAGCGTGGTGTGGCGGCCGACGTTGAAGCTTTGCCAGGTGAGCTGGGCCAGCGCCTTGTTCTGCGCGACGGTGACGGTGACGCCGCTGGCGGTGGCGGCCGAGGTGGGGAGCACCGCGCCGGTCCAGGTGGCGCCGCCGGCGACGGTGCCGGGGATGATCTGGAGGCCGGTGCCGGGGCCGGTGCCGTCGATCACCTTGGGGCCGGTGGGGCTGGGGCCGGTGGCGGCGGTGGCGAGGGATTCGGCGAGGCTGCGCAGGCGGGTGGCGGCGCGGGCGACGGACTGGGCGCCGATGGCGCCCTGCTGGCTGGCGCTGACGGCGGCGGACGGGGCGATGGCGGCCTGGGCGGTGGCACGGCCGGCCAAAGCGAGCGCCTGGTTCAGCGAATGGATGGCGGCGGCCTGGGCCGGTGTGCCGGACGCGGCGACGAGGGCGCCGAGGCTGACGCCGTGCAGGAGCGCGGCGCGGCGCCGGGCGATGGATGGCGAGGCGGTGGCTTTGGTATTGGACAAGGGCTTACCGGCTCACGATCAGGGGACGCTGATGAAGCCTTACCTGATGAGGCAGCGGCCAAGCAGGGGCAAGCGGGGATTCGTTGCGGTTGTCACGGAAGCTTCACGGTGGGGCCGCGGACCGGGCGGGTTGGTTCTATTGGCCGTAGGTTTTGAAGCGCTCCACGGAGGCGGCGAGCTGGGCGGGGGAGAGGCGGTTGCCGCGGCCGAGGAGGAGCGCGCCGTAGGTGATGGCGGCCTGTTCCTCCACCTCCTCGGCGGTGGAAAGGGCCTGGGCGAGGGTGGCGCCGATGGCGACCTGGCCGTGGTTGGCGAGGAGGCAGGCGCGTCCGTCCCCCATGGTGGCGACGACGGAGTCGGCCAGTTCATCCGTGCCGAAGGTGGCATAGGGGGCGACGTCCAGGCGGGCGGCGCCGGCGACGAGGATCATGTAATGCAGCGGCTCGATGGGGATGCCGCAGCAGGCCAGGATGGTGGCGTGGCGGGAGTGGCAGTGGACCACGGCCTGGGCGTCCGGCCGCTGGAGCAGGATGCGGAGATGCATGCGGTGTTCCGTGGAGGGGCGCAGGGCGGCCGGATCCGCGAGGCCTGAGTGATTGACGAAGACCATGCTGGCCGCGGTGAGCGCGTCCGGCGGGACGCCCGAGGGGGTGACGAGCATGCCGCCGGGGACGCGGATGCTGGCATTGCCGCTGGTGCCGCGGTTGAGGCCGCTGGCTTGCATGCGGCGCATGATGTCCACGAGCGCCTGGGCTTCGGGTGTGTGGTGGGTGTCCATAATTGTTTCGATCCAGTCTGCGAGGGATTCGCAGCAAAGCAAGAGATTCACCACCAAGGACACTAAGAACGCCAAGAAGGCGAGCCTCCGCGGGTCCGTGCTCGGGCTGCAGCCCGTCG
>CAZZYR010000458.1:0-2282 GCA_964658235.1 uncultured Acetobacteraceae bacterium
GGGGTCCAGGAGTGCTTCGGGGCGGGCGTGGAGGATTTGGTCGTCCCAGGGGATATCGAGGAAGTTTAGGAGCGTGCGGAGCGTGGGTTCGGGGGTGTGGACGAGGTCTTCGTAGCGGATTTCGAGGTAGTTGGGGTGGCCGCGGTGGCGGAGGCCGGCGCGGACGGATTGGCGCCATTGGACGGCGCAGCGTTGGGCGGCGGCGGTGCTGTCGGCGGGCGCGCCATCGAGCTTGGCGAAGGATTTTTGGCGAAGGGAGCAGACGACGTCCCGGCCGTCGCGGATGACGTGGATGGTTTTCACGTTCGGGAAATGGCGGCGGACGAAGCCGAAGCGGGTGACGTTGCGGGGGGTTTTTTCGGCCCAGATGGGTTTGCCGGTTTGGGCTTGGACGGCTTCGTGGAAGCGGCTGATGAAGTCTCGCTGGCTGCGGCTTTGGCGCTGCATGTTTTCGATGCTGTCCGCATCCCAGCCGATGCGGTCAGCGATGGCCTGGGGCGAGGAGATGCGGTGCAGGAACACGGTGGTTTCCGGCAGGCTGGCGATGAGGCGGTGGCGGCCGAGAAGGGTGCGCAGCAGGGTTGTGCCGCTGCGTGACGCGCCGCCGATGACGACGATGGCCCGCGTGGGCGATTGGCCGCCGCCGAGGGGCGCGCGCAGGGTCCACCAGAGCCGGTATCCGAGCAGCTTGAACAGGCGGTGGCTTGGCCCGGCGGCGTGGCCGGCGGCTTCGACGTGCGCGCGCAGGCGTCGCCATGTGGAGGGCCGCGATTGCAGGCGGTGGAGGCTGCGGCGCCAAAGCAGGGTTTGGGTGCTGGCGTGGGACTGGAACCGGGCGCGCAAAGCTTCCAGCCAGGTGGGGTGGGCGGCGGCGGCGCGGTATCCGGCGAAGCGGCAGCGTTCGGCGATGGCGCGATCGAGTTCGACGGGCACGAAGAAGCGGGCCAGCGCGAGACATGCCAGGCAGATACTGAGTTCATCCGCGTGGCCGAAGAGTGGGACGGTGTTGGGGATGAGGTTGATGGGGCCGACGAGGTAGAAAATGCCGGCGGCGAAGGCGAGTTTGGAGAGCAGCGCTCCGGGCGAGACGAGGGCGCTGAGGAGAAGGGTGCCTTCGTAGCGGAGGGCGGACGCGCGCTCTGTCACGTCAAAGGGGTTCGGGGCATCGCATGAAATTTTGTATAAGGGCGAGCGGCTGCGGGCGCGGACACAAAACCGTGACCAAGCGTTACTGACGGTGAACGAGGCGGAAGGCTGCAACAGCCATTCGCAAAAGTCTTTTGGTTCTTTCCTTCAGAAAAGAACTGCTTCCTTTCTGGTCTGCCAGTTTGTTCGGGGCGGGCTTTGGATGGTGGACTTCGTCCACCCTACAAGACGGGTCGCGGTTGGGTGGCTTCGGCGATCAGGGCTTCGGTTTCGGCGAGGAGGGCATCTTCGTCCGTGTGGGTGCGGACGGATTCGCGGCCAATGTCGAGCAGGACGGGGACGGCGAGGGGGGAGACGCGGTCCAGGCGGCGGACGCGGATGTTGCCTTCGGCGCGGGTGAGCAGGCCAGCGACGCGGGAGATGTCCGTAAGCCCCTGCGCGGCGTCCGCGCGGGTGGCGCGCAGGAGGATGTGGTCCGGCTGGTGGCGGCGCAGAACGTTATAGATCAGGTCAGTGTTGATGGTGATCTGGCGGGGGGTTTTGCGGGGGCCGGGCTGGTTGCGATCAATCAGGCCGGCGATGGTGGCGACGTTGCGGAAGGTGCGGCGGAGCATGGAGGATTCGGCCATCCAGGATTCCAGGTCGTCGCCAAGCATGTCCACGGCGAAAAGATCTTCGATGTTTTGCGGTTCGTGGGCGCTCCAGGTGGCGATGACGTAATCCGTGCCGAGGAAGCCGAGGGGACCGGCGCCGGCGCGTTCGAGGCGCTTGGTGAGGAGCATGCCGAGGGTTTGGTGGGCTTGCTGGCCTTCGAAGGTGTAGGCGACCATGTACCAGCGGCCGTCGCGCGGGAAGATTTCGACGAGAAGCGAGCCGGGTCCGGGGAGTTCCGAACGATCCTGTTGCAGGCTGAGCCATTCGCGGACGGGTTCCGGATAGGCGTGCCAGGCGGCGGGGTTGTGGAGCATGGCGCGGACGCGGTCCGCGAGGTTTGTGGTGAGCGGGAGGCGGGCGCCGACGTAGGTGGGGACGGCGGGGGTTCCGGTGCCGCCATCGGTGCATTCGATGGTCATTTCATGGATGCGGGTGAATTTGAGGAGGCGGCCGGCGAACATGAAGGTGTTGCCAGGGCGGAG
>CAZZYR010000459.1:0-2282 GCA_964658235.1 uncultured Acetobacteraceae bacterium
GACTTAATGGATAAAAGTTTTTTGGTTCTTTTTTTCAAAAAAGAACTGCTTTCTTCAAACCACCTTTCCCTCAAACGGAGGCTGATAGTCCGGCGCATCGAATTCCACCACCCACAGATCCGGATCCCGTGCCGTCTGGCGGTCTATATAGGCGTCTGCGGTTTCCTGCGGCACGGGGGCGGGGCCGGTGGCGCGCATCCAGGATTGCTCGGCGTCCGTGGTGCTGATGCGGGTGAGGACGACGAGGCCATCGGGACCGCGAAGCACGACGAGGAGGCCGCCGGCATCCGCGTCGCCGCGGCGCAGGACGGCGCCGCCGCGGCCGGCATTGAAGGCTAGGCGAAGGGCCGCGGAGACCCACATGCCAGCTTTCAGTCGTGGCTCTGCCATGGGGTCCTTTGTGGCGGGGCGCGACTTCTCCGCGCAGCCCGTGCAAGATGGGCTGCGTGTTTGCAGCCCAGAGGTGCCCTTGTCCCTGATTCTTCGATGTGCCGCCATGGTGTGTGTGGTCGTGTGGGGGGCGCCGGCGTGGGCGGCGGACCGCGTGGCGTTCGGGATCGATTGGCTGGCGGAGGCGGAATACGGCGGGTATTACCAGGCGGTGGCGCAGGGCATCTACGCCAAGCACGGGCTGGATGTGACGATCCGGCAGGGCGGGCCGCAGGTGAACCAGGCGCAGCTTCTGCTGGGCGGGCGGCTGGATTTCACCATCGCGGGCAACAGTTTCCTGGCTCTGAACTTCGCCAAGGAGGGGCTGCCTTTCGTGGCGGTGGCGGCGGTGTTCCAGAAGGACCCGTCCGTGATGATCGCGCATCCGGGCGTGGGCAATGACAGTTTTGTGGCGATCAAGGGCAAGCCTGTGATGATCGGCGCGGACACGCGGATCGGCTGGTGGGCGTTCATGCGGCAGCGCTACGGCTATACGGATGACCAGATTCGGCCGTATGCGTTCAGCCTGGCGCCGTTCCTGGCGGACAAGACGGCGATCCAGCAGGGGTATTTGGGGTCCGAGCCGTTTTTGGCAAAACAGCAGGGCGGCTTCGATCCGGTGGTGCTGCTGCTGTCGGACGCGGGGTTTTCGGGCTACGCGAGCCTGATCGCGACCAGCCAGGCGATGGTGCATGACAAGCCGGATCTGGTGCAGCGCTTTGTGGAAGCGACGGCGGAGGGGTGGAAATCCTATCTGGAAAGTGATCCGGCGCCGGGAAATGCGCTGATCAAGCAGGCCAATCCGGAGATGACGGATGCGCTGCTGGATTACGGGCGGGAGGCGCTACGGAGCCACGGGATTGTGGAGTCCGGCGATGCGGTAACGGGCGGCATCGGGGTGATGACAGATGCGCGGTGGCAGGAATTTTTCACATCTATGGTGCAGGCTGGGCTGTATCCGGCGGATCTGGATTTTCATAAGGCCTATACGTTGCAATTCATGCGCAAGGCGGTGACGCCCTGAGGTGCTCCAGCTTTCAGGCGTGAGCCGCAGGTTTGGCGATGTGGCGGCGTTGGATGCGGTTGATTTGCAGGTGGCGCGCGGGGAGTTTCTGGCGCTGCTTGGGCCGTCCGGGTGTGGAAAATCCACACTGCTGCGGCTGATTGCGGGGCTGGAGCGGCCGGATGCGGGGAGCCTGGTTTGGGCGGGCGGAGCGCCTGGGCCTGGAGAAATCGGGTTTGTGTTCCAGGACCCGGTGCTGATGCCTTGGGCGACCGCACTGGAGAACGTGGCACTGCCGCTGCGGCTGCGCGGGTATGGACGGGATGCCGCGGGGCTGGCGAAAGCGGCGCTGGCGCAAGTGGGGCTGGAGGGGTTTGGCGCAACAAGGCCGCGGGCGCTGTCCGGTGGGATGCGGATGCGGGTTTCGATTGCCCGGGCGCTGGTGTCCCGTCCGCGCGTGCTGCTGATGGATGAGCCCTTTGCGGCACTGGATGAGTTCACGCGCCACCGGCTGCAGGATGAGACGGCGGCGCTGACGGATGAGATCGGGTGCACCACGGTGTTCGTAACGCATTCGTTGTATGAGGCGGCGTATCTGGCGACGCGGGTGGTGGTGCTGTCGCCGCGACCCGGGCGGGTGGCGTCGGTGGTGGCCGGCGTGACCCATGGCGCGCGCAGCCGGACGGATCGCGGGTTTTCAGGGCGGGTGTCGGCGTTGTCGGAGGCGGTGCGCAAGCTGCATGTGGCGGCGTGAGGCTGGGCAAGTTGGCCCCCTGGCTGTCTTTCCTGGGGGCGCTGGGGGTTTGGCAGATGGGGGTGGGGCTGGCGGGGGTGCCGGCCTACCTGGTGC
>CAZZYR010000460.1:0-2281 GCA_964658235.1 uncultured Acetobacteraceae bacterium
CGCACGACCGAGCCGGTGCTGCGGGATTTGCCGCCGGAGATGGAGGAGGCGGCGCAGACGCTTGGGGCCGCGCCCTGGCAAACCTTGTGGCGTGTGGTTCTGCCTGCGCTGACGCCGGCGCTGCTGGTCAGTTTCGGGCTGGCGTTTGCCCGCGGCGTTGGGGAGTACGGCAGCGTTATTTTCATTGCCGGCAACATGCCGATGAGGAGTGAGATTGCACCGCTGCTGATCGTGACGCGCCTGCAGGAGTTTGATTATGCGGGTGCGGCCTGCATAGGGGTGGCGATGCTGACGGGGTCCCTGGCTGTGCTGAGCGCGCTGACCGCGGTGCAGCGCCGCCTGGAAGCGCGCGGATGAGCCGCGCACTGCTTCTGGCCGCGGCGGTGCTGATCGTGGGTGTGCTGTTTATCTTGCCGCTGGCTACGGTTTTTGCCGAAGCGCTGCGCCACGGGCTGACGTTTGCGCGGGGTGCGCTGGTTGAGCCGGATGCGCTGGCCGCGATCCGCCTGACGCTGCTTGTGGCCGCCATAGCGGTGCCGCTGAATACCGTGTGCGGGCTGGCGGCGGCGTGGTGCCTCACGAAATTCGATTTTCCCGGCAAGCGCGCATTGCTGGTTGTGATCGAGCTGCCGTTGACCGTATCGCCGGTGATCTCCGGTTTGGTGTGGGTTCTGCTGTTTGGCGCCAATGGGTGGTTTGGGCATGCTTTGGCGGCGCATGACGTGCAGATTGTTTTTGCCGTGCCCGGGATTGTGCTGGCCACGGTGTTCGTGACGTTTCCGTTTGTGGCGCGCACGGTGATGCCGCTGATGCAGGCGCAGGGCCGTGCGCAGGAAGAAGCCGCCGCGATGCTGGGGGCTGGTTTCCTCAGTACGTTCTTCCGCGTTACGCTGCCGGACATTGCCTGGGCGCTGCTGGCGGGCGTGCTGCTGTGCACCGCGCGCGCGATGGGCGAGTTCGGCGCGGTGTCCGTGGTATCCGGCCACATCCCCGGTGTGACGGAAACCATGCCTTTGCATATTGAGACGCTCTACAATGATTACCAATCCGCCGCGGCGTTTGCGATGGCCGCGTGCCTGGGGCTGTTCGCGCTGGTGACGCTGGCGGTGAAGGCGGCGCTGGAATGGCGGCTGGGCGCGCATCTGGGCGCCGAGCGATGACAGTCCGGCTGAGCGGCGTGACGCAGCGGTATGGCGGCGTGCCGTCTCTGCACGCGATCGATCTGCATGTGGTGCCAGGCGAGTTCCTGGCGATCGTCGGGCCGTCCGGCGCGGGGAAGACGACCGTGCTGCGGGTGATTGCCGGCTTGGAGACGCACTACACGGGCAAGCTCGAGATTGCCGGCCAGGATATGGCGAGCGTGCCGGCGCGCCGGCGGAACATAGGGTTTGTATTCCAGAATTACGCGCTGTTCCGGCAGATGACGGTGGCGGAGAACGTCGCGTTTGGCCTGCGCGTGCAGCGGCTGATGCCTGATGCTCGGATACGTGCGCGCGTGGCGGAATTGCTGGAGCTGGTGCAGATCCCGCATCTGGCGCAACGGCGGCCGGCACAGCTTTCCGGCGGCCAGCAGCAGCGCGTGGCCCTTGCCCGCGCGCTGGCGACCGCGCCGCAACTGCTTCTGCTGGATGAACCTTTCGGCGCGCTGGATCCGCTGGTGCGCAAGGATATCCGCACCTGGCTGCGCGCGCTGCATGCGCGCCTGGGCCTGACGAGCATCTTCATCACGCATGACCAGACGGAGGCCGTGGAACTGGCCGACCGCGTTGCCGTGATGCAAGGCGGCCATATCGTTCAGCTGGGGACGCCCGACGAGCTTGAGGCAAATCCAGCGTCCGCCTTCGTCTTTCAGTTTTTGGCGCCGACCATCGAGTTGCTCGGCCGTGTTGAGAATGGAACGTTTACTGCCACGGAGTTGCCGGTTGCGCCGTTTCCGGCTGTGGCCCAGCCAGGACCCGCCGTCGCACTGGTGCGGTCTCACCATCTGGCTCTGGTGCAGGGGGGGACGGACGCCGTGGTGACCTTCGTGCGGCAGGCAGGGCCGGTGGTGCATACGACAGTGGACGTGCATGGAAGGCTGCTGGAGGTGACGTCCGCAGTGGCGGGCTTCAAGGTGGGAGATCGGTGCGGGCTGGGGGTGCTGGGGGCGAAGGTTTTTTCGAAGTGAGGGAAGGCCTTCTTTTTTGAAAAAAGAAGCAAAAAACTTTTGTCAGTGCTGTCGCGGACCTAAATGGACAAAAGTTTTTTGGTTCTTTTTTTTCAAAAAAGAACTGCTTGCCTT
>CAZZYR010000461.1:0-2275 GCA_964658235.1 uncultured Acetobacteraceae bacterium
CCACCATCTTGGGGCCGGCCAGCCGCTCACGTTCACCTTGCCCGGGCCCTTGTCCCGGGCATCCACGCGGTCCCGCGGCGACTAACAACGGATCAAAAAAAGGCATCCTCGCAGGCAAGGGCTGCTTCATTTAAAAAATTGTCGCCGGACCCGCGCGATGGCGGGGGTTGAACGCTCGCAGACCAGTCGCTCAGAAGCTTGCAAGTTTCTGAACCAAAGCATCAGCACAGAGGCCATGAAGACCATATAGAACACCGAGAAATCGGCGCTTCTTCTCTGTGCTCTCCGTGCGATCTGTGATCTCTGTGTCAATCCTTCGCGCCGGTCCGTGACGCCTGGCCGGCCAGTCGGACGCGAAAAAAGCTTTGTCAGTGCTGTCGCGGAATCAATAAACAAAAGTTTTTTGGTCCTTTTTTTCAAAAAAGGACTGCTTCCTTCCTTCCTACTCCTCACACCCCAATTCCGCCGCCGTCACCACCGCCTTCGTATCCAGCAGCACGTTCTCCTCCCCCTTCGTCATCACCTTCAGCAGCACATGCCCCGGCCCCACAAACTGGAACCGGCACGCCTCTGCGGGATCGAAGTCGCAGGACACCACTTCCGTGTAGCCGCGCTCATGAAACACGGACTGATTGACCGCCATGTCATCGAACTGCGAGCCATGCCCCGGCCGCCACCCGGCCGCCAGCAGCGCCGCACGTGCCTGGTCGTAGGTGAGTCCCTTGATCACAGGAACTTCCGGCGCCGCCGCCCCATCGCAAGCCGGCGCCGCATCAGCAGTGCAGACAACCAGAACCATTGCGGCACAGAGGAGCGCGACGCGACTCGACATACCTCAATGAAAAGCACGGCTTGGCCCCAATTGCGACTAGCAAAAGCGCAATCGTCCAACCAGCGGGTGCACTGTGGCCCCAGAGACGCGTCCGTCAGCCGTCCCGCAACCGCCGCGCGCTCACGCGGCGCTGCGCAAACCAGGCACGGGCTGGTAGAATCCGGCCTCTCCGGCGATCGGCCGAAACGCCTCCGACACGCCAAGCACCGTCTCCGCACCGCCCAAAAACAGCACCCCATCCGGCTGCATCTGCTTTGCAATCGCGTCGAGAACCATGCGTTTAGTTGGCGGATCAAAATAAATCAGCACGTTGCGACAGAATACCACATCGAAAATACCCAGCGGCCGCAAATCCCCCAGCAGGTTCCAGCTCCGGAAACTCACCGCGTCGCGCAGCCCCTGCTTGATCCGCCACTGCGCGTCCTCCTTGGTGAAATGTTTCACCAGCATCTGCATCGGCAGGCCGCGCTGCACCTCGAACTGCGAGTAGAGGCCGGCCCGCGCCCGCTCTAGAGGCTCCCGCGCGATGTCCGTGCCCAAAATCTCCGTCTGCCTGCCCGGCATGGACGGCGCCAGCTCGGCCGCCACCATCGCGATCGAGTAGGCTTCCTGCCCGTTCGAGGCCGCCGCGGACCAGATGCGCAGCTTCGCGCCCGGCGCCCGCGCCGCCTGCAGCCGCGGCAGCACGCTGCGCCGCAACGCATCGAACGGCTTGCCGTCCCGGAAGAACAGCGACTCGTTGGTGGTCATCGCCTCCACCATCTCGGCTTCCAGCGCGCTATTCGGCCGCAGCCGCGCGGCCAGGTCGTCCAGCCCGCGCAGCCCCTCCCGCTTGATCAGCGGCCCAAGCCGTGTTTCGAGCAGATACAGCTTGTCCGGCCCCAGCATCAGCCCGGAACGCGCCTTCAGGATGCCGGCGATCGTTTCATAGCCGCTCATGCCCGCACTGCCCCGCCATGTCCCGTCAGCTGCATCACCAGCCGGGCGCCAATCTGCTGCAGCGGCAGCACCGCGCAGGCCAGCCCTGACCGCGCCACCGCGCCGGGCATCCCCCACACCACGCTCGTCGCCTCGTCCTGCGCCACCACCGCCCCGCCGGACTCCACCACCTTGCGCGCGCCCTCCAACCCGTCCTGCCCCATGCCCGTCAGCATCGCCACCAGCACCAGCCCGTCCATCGCCGCCGCCGCCGAGCGCAGCATCGGATTGACCGACGGCTTGCAGAATTGCTCCGGCGGCCCGTCCGAGAGGCCCACCGTCAGCGCCGCGCCGCGCCGCTGCACCAGCAGGTGCTTGCCGCCCGGCGCCACCAGGATGCGGCCAGGCAGGATGGGCGCGCCGTCCTCCGCCTCGCTGCACGGCAGGATGCCCAGTTTGTCGATGTGCTGGGCCAGGGTCTTGGTGAACGCCGCCGGCATGTGCTGGGTGATCACCACGAGATCG
>CAZZYR010000462.1:0-2271 GCA_964658235.1 uncultured Acetobacteraceae bacterium
CCTGTATTTTACCCTCATCGCCACGGAGCCGTTCTGCCGCGCCTATCCGGTGGTACCCATCGCGGTGGGCGGCGTCAGCGCCATGTTCGTCAATTTCTTCCTCAGCCGGCGCCTGGTCTTCAAGTGACTCCCACTCCCAACAACCACGCCGCCACGCCCCGCGTCGCTGTGCTGATCCCCTGCTTCAATGAGGCGGTGGCCATCCCCCGCGTTGTCGCCGCCTTCCGCGCGGCGCTGCCGGACGCGGAGATCTTCGCCTACGACAATAATTCGATCGACGGCACCGCCGATGCCGCCCGCGAAGCTGGCGCCCGCATCGGCCGCGAACGGTTGCAGGGCAAGGGCCACGTGGTCCGCCGCATGTTCGCGGACGTGGACGCGGACATCTACGTTCTGGTGGATGGCGACGACACCTACGACGCCGCCGCCGCCCCGGCCATGATCAACCTTCTGCTCCAGGACGGTCTGGACATGGTCACCGGGACGCGCGTGACCGACGCCTCCGAAGCCGCCACCGCGCGCGCCTATCGCCGCGGCCACCGCACCGGCAATGTCGTCCTCACCGGCCTCGTCGCCGCTTTGTTCGGCGCGCGGGTGACGGACATGCTGTCCGGCTACCGCGTGTTCTCCCGCCGCTTCGTCAAATCCTTCCCCGCTTTGGCGGGCGGATTCGAAACGGAGACGGAGCTCACCGTCCACGCCCTCCAGCTCGCCATGCCACTGGGCGAAATGGAGGCCGGCTACCGCGAACGCCCGCCTGGCTCGGCCTCCAAACTGCGCACCGTGCAGGACGGCCTGCGCATCCTGCGGCTGATCCTGATGCTGGTGAAGGACGAGCGGCCGCTGCCGTTCTTCTCCATCAGCGGGGCGATGCTTCTGATCGCCGGATTGGGGCTGGGGCTGCCCGTTGTGCTGGAGTTCTGGCGCACCGGCCTCGTGCCGCGCCTGCCCACGGCCATCGTGGCCGCGGCTCTGGTGGCGCTGTGCTTCCTCTCGCTCGCCTGCGGCCTGATCCTGGATTCTGTTGGCCGTGGCCGGCGGGAGATGAAGCGGCTGGCGTATCTAAGTGTAAGATAAGGCAAGGCCTTCTTTTTTGAAAAAAAGAAGCAAAAAACTTTTATTCATTGAGTCCGCGACAGTACTGAAAAAAGTTTTTGATTTTTTTTTCAAAAAAGAACTGCTTCCTTTCGCCAACTTGGCGCTTCCGCATCCCACCCCCACCTTCAAGCGATGCGCCTCTCCGTCCTCGACCAATCCATGATCGTCTCCGAACGGCCGCCCGCCGCGTCCATCCAGGAAACCGTGGAGCTGGCGCGGCTGTGTGACGATCTGGGCTACCACCGCTTCTGGCTGTCCGAGCACCACAGCAGTGACAGCATCGCCGGCTCCGCGCCGGAGGTGCTGCTGGCGGCCCTGGCCATGGTCACCACCCGCATCAGGCTGGGCAGCGCGGGAATCATGTTGCCGCATTACAGCAGCCTGAAGGTGGCCGAGCAGTTCCGCGTGCTGGAGGCCCTCGCCCCCGGCCGGATCGATCTTGGCCTTGGCCGCGCCCCTGGGTCGGATGGCCGCACCGCCTTTGCGCTGAACCCGAACGCGGCGGTGGCGGCGGAGAACTTTCCGCAGCAGCTGCGGGACGTGATGGCCTGGGTCAGCGGCGCGCAGTTGCCGGAAGCCCACCCCTTCGCCAGCGTCACCGCGCAACCCACCGGCCCGTCCGCGCCGGCTATCTGGATGCTGGGCAGTTCCTCTTATGGCGCGCAGGTGGCCGCCTATTTCGGGCTGCCCTACTGCTACGCCTATTTCTTCACGGAGGGGCATGGCGCCGCCGAGGCACTCGCTCTGTATCGCGAAATGTTCCGGCCGAGCGCGCAGCTGGAGGCGCCGCACAGCGCCATCGCCGTCTTCGCCTTGGCCGCGGACACGCAGGCGGAGGCGGAGCGGCTGTTCGCGCCGCGCGAGGTCTGGCGCGCCGAGCGTGAACACGGACGCTACGTGGCCTTGCCCACCGTGGAAGAAGCGGCTGCCTACCCCTTCAACGAGGCGGAACGGCGGCGCAACGCGGACATCCGCGCCGTTGCGGCTTACGGCACGCCGGATGTCGTGCGGGACAGGCTTTTCGGCATTGCCGCCCCGCTCGGCGTGAATGAACTGGTCCTTGTGGGCGCGGTGCCCGATGTCCGGGCACGCCGCCGGTCCTTCGAGCTGATCGCGGCCACATTCGGTTTGGAACGCGCATCGGAACGGCAGGCCGCGTGATCCGGCCGGCCG
>CAZZYR010000463.1:0-2271 GCA_964658235.1 uncultured Acetobacteraceae bacterium
GCAACGGCGCGCCCAAAGAGATAAAAGTTTTTTGGTTCTTTTTTTCAAAAAAGAACTCTTCCTTAGGATTTATCCCATGATCCCCGCCACCCTCATCCCCGGCGACGGCATCGGCCCCGAAATCGTCCAAAGCGTCATCGAAGTCCTCGACGCACTCGGCAAACCCTTCGACTGGGAAACCGCGCCCGCCGGCCTCAGCGCAATCGCCAGCCACGGCGACCCCCTGCCCGCCAGCACGCTGGACAGTATCCGCCGCACCAAGCTCGCCCTCAAAGGCCCGCTCACCACGCCCGTCGGCGGCGGCTTCAAATCCGTCAACGTGGAGCTGCGAAAGGAATTCGAACTCTTCGCCAACATGCGCCCCGCCACCACGCTGATCCCCGGCGGCCGCTACGACAACATCGACATCACCCTGGTGCGCGAAAACCTGGACGGCTTCTACGCCGCCTTCGAACATTACATGCCGGTGGGCGACGATCCGAAAGCCGTCGCCTTCTCCGCCGGCTTCAACACCCGCGCCGGCTGCAACCGCATCATCCGCCACGCCTTCGAATACGCCGTCGCCAACGGCCGCAAAAAAGTCACCGTCGTCCACAAGGCCAATATCCTCAAGGCGCTGACTGGCATCTTCCTCGATGTCGGCCGCGAGATCGCACGCGAATACGAGGGACGCGTCGCCATGGATGACCGCATCGTGGACGCCTGCGCCATGCAGCTCGTCCTCAACCCCTGGCAGTTCGACGTCATCGTCACCACCAACCTCTTCGGTGATATCCTCTCCGATCTCATCGCCGGCCTCATCGGCGGCCTCGGCCTCGCCCCCGGCGCCAACATCGGCACCAACGCCGCCATCTTCGAAGCCGTCCACGGCTCCGCCCCCGACATCGCCGGCCGCGGCGTCGCCAACCCCGCCGCCCTCCTCCTCGCCACCGGCCTCATGCTCGATCACGTAAACCGCAAAGACCTCGGCGACCGCCTGCGCACCGCAGTGCGCGAGGCTGTCGTGACGGACGGCGTCCGCACGCGCGATCTGGGTGGATCAGCGAGCACGGCGGAAATTACGGCCGCGATCGTGAGAAGGGTGAAGTAAGGCAGCAGTTCTTTTTTAAAAAAAAGAACCAAAAAACTTTTCTCTTTTAGTGTCTCGCAATAGCCTAATTGAAAGCGGCTAGCAGCTTTGCCGGAGCGTTATCTTGATGCGACAAGATCCGCCACACGCCAGCATTGCCAAAGACCATGATTTACTAAATGCAACGTATCACCCCGGCCATCAAGCAGGTCGGGAGGATACCAGACGGGTGACCATTCGTTTGCCGGCGGTTCCAGTCGCCGTAAGGGGAGCGCCCAACTTGCAAGCTGGCAGGCATCTTCCCCTCGTCCAGGTCCCTCGAGTGACACTAACGTCAGTCGATTCGCGTTTTGTGTGTATCCACCGGCTATGAGGGCATGGGTTTCGCTCACAGCTAGTGCAACAGGCCACGAGTGTTTGTTGCGCCACCAGCGGGCGGACTTTTCAAAGACGAAACCAACTAAAGGGATTTCTGTACATGGGCAGACCCAGGCACTTTGCCCCGACACATTGAGAGCAAAGCAGTCGGAAACACTACCGGCGATAGTTGGCCATTCGGGAAGCGGCAAAAGCTTGCCGTTTGGGTCAAAACAAGCAACTCCGTTGTTACATGGCGGCCATTCAAGGTCAGGCACGCTCCAATCCAGGTTGCCAAAAATGCCCTGGTCCCACCACCCAACCCAAATACGGTTGGACGCATCTACTCCAAGACGACTGACCCCGTTTCCGAGTTTAAAGCGCGTGAGGGTAATCCCATCCTGTGAAATCACGCGTGCGTTCGCGTCCTCGCGGGAAGGCCTATTCACAATGATCCACCGGCCATCTTCGAAGCGGTCAAAGATCGGGAACGGTGTCTCAAGCTGAAAGCTCAGTGCCTCGGTCCAACCTTCCGATCCAGCTATCCAGACCCGTGCGACCGCTCCAGCGGCGAGCGCATGAAGGCGCGTATGATCGTAGCTCAACGAAGCCAAACGCGCGGCTCGGATGCGCTCATGCTCGTCCTTCAGATCAACGTCCGTCGAAACAACGGCAAGCTTGCCGTCGGCCAAGACCGCATAACGGATCACCTGCCAGCCGGCATCTAGCGCAGGAAGGTGCAGTTGGAAGGAGGGGGAAGGAACGGCTGCTAACTCATCAGACATGAAGCACTATATGCGCGAGGACCGATTTTACTACATTCACTCGCCATTATCTGCCGGGTC
>CAZZYR010000464.1:0-2264 GCA_964658235.1 uncultured Acetobacteraceae bacterium
CATCACGAGGTGATGCCGCTCGCCGTGCTGGAAGCCATGGCCCGCGGCATCGCCATCATCGCCACCCCCGTCGGCTGCATGCCGGACATCCTCCAGCACAGCGTCAGCGCCATCCTGGTGCCCCCCGGCGATCCCCCCCGCCTGTCCGCCGCCCTGGCCCACCTGATCGACTCCCCCGCAGAGCGCGCCCGCCTCGGCAACGCCGCCCTGCACGTCTTCCAGGACCGCCTGACCGTCACCGCCGCCGCCGCCCAGATCCAGGCCATCTACCGCCAGGCCGCGCTCCCCCGCCACCGCATCGCGCGCTCCCGAATCGTCGCCGAAGGCCCCGCCACATGATCGCTTTGGACCACGCCGCCAGAATGAACCTGGCCGGCCCGGCATCCTGGTGCTGGGCGCCAGCGGCAGCATCGGCCGCGCGGTCCTCGCCGCCATCGCGGCGGACCCCAGGCTGGTCGCCATCGCCGGCCTCCGCCGGCCATCCGCCGCCCGTCCCGCCGGCGTGGCCGTCCGCCAAACCCGCATCGCGGACGCCTTGGACCATGCCCAGCTCACCCGCGCCCTGCGCGGCGTTACCCACGTCATCAATGCCGTCGGCGGCCCGCCCGCCACGCTGCGCGCCGCCACCGCAAATCTCTGCGCCGCCGCCCGCGCCCATCCCGGCACCCGCCTGGTCCACATCAGCAGCATGGCCGTCTACGGCGCCGCCACCGGCCTGGTGGCGGAGGACGCCCCGCTGATGGCGCTCTCCGCCTACGCCGCCGCCAAGATCGCCTCCGAAGCCGAGGTGATGAACCACGCCAGCGCCGGCCACCCGGCGGTCATCCTGCGCCCCGGCATCGTCTACGGCCCCGGCAGCACCCAATGGACCGTCCGCATCGGCCGCCTCCTCGCCCAGCGCCGCCTCGGTGACCTCGGCCCCGCCGGAGACGGCTGGTGCAACCTCATCCATGAGCGGGATGTCGCCGCCGCCGCCATCGCCGCTTGCCTGGTCAGCGAAGCCCGCGGCCTCGCCTTCAACATCGCCACGCTCACCCCGCCCACCTGGAACGACTATCTGGTCGCCTTCGCCCGCGCCGTCGGCGCCACCCCCGTGCACCGCATCAGCCCCCGCCGGCTCGCCCTCGAAAGCCGGCTCGCCGCCCCCGTCCTCCACGCCGCGCACCGCCTTGCCGCCCACACCGGCCTGCCGCGCGTCCCGGACCCCATCCCCCGCTCCCTGCTCCGCCTCTTCGCCCAGCGCATCCGGCTCAATCCCGCCCGCGCGGACCATCTCCTGCGCTTCGCCCGCACGCCGGATGCCGCCGGCATCGCCGCCCTCGCCGCCGTGGCCTGATGCCACCCCCCCATTGATCCTGGACGCTGCCGAGCTCGAGCCCGACGCCACCCTGCACGCCGACCTCTGCATCGTCGGCGGCGGCCCCGCCGGCATCACCCTGGCCCTGCACTTCGCGGACACGCGCCGCCAGGTCGTCCTCCTCGAATCGGGCGGCCTGGCGCCGGAGGCCGCCTCTCAGCACCTTGCCCGGGGCGAACTCGCCCCCCCCTCCCGCCACCCCCCGCCGCATCTCTACCGCCGCCGCCAGCTCGGCGGCGCCACCACCCTCTGGGGCGGCCGCTGCGTCCCCTTCGACCCCATCGACTTCGCGCCGCGCCCCTGGCTTCCCGGTCCCGGCTGGCCCATCGCCTTCGCGGACGTCGCCGCCCACTACCCCGCCGCCACCGCGCTGTGCGAGGCCGGCGAGCCCATCTACACCGCCGCGCCGCACTGGCCGGACATCCTGCCCGGCTTCACCGGACGCAGCTTCACCTCGCACGCCATCGAGCGCTTCAGCTGCCCCACGGATTTCGGCACCCGCTACTTCGCCCGCCTGGCGGGCGCCCGGAACATCCGCGTCGTCCTCCACGCCAACGCCATCCACATCGAAACCGCCGATCACGGCGCCGCCGTCACCGCCATCCGCGCCCGCACCCTCTCCGGCGCCCGGCTCGGCGTCCGCGCGCGCACCTTCGTCCTCGCCACCGGCGGCCTGGAACTCCCCCGCCTCCTGCTCGCCTCGCGGGATCGCCACCCGGCCGGCATCGGCAACGCCCACGGCCAAGTCGGCCGGCATTACATGTGCCACCTCGCCGGCACGCTGGGCGAACTCCGCCCCCACACCCAGGCCAATCACGGCTACCAGATCGCGGACGACGGCACGTATTGCCGCCGCCGCTTCGCGCTCACGCCGCATGCCCAGCGCCGCCTCGCCATCGGCAACCTC
>CAZZYR010000465.1:0-813 GCA_964658235.1 uncultured Acetobacteraceae bacterium
GGACGGCGTGGAGGTGTGCATCACCACCAGGTCATGGTCGCGCGCGGCGGTGATGACCTTGTCGAGCGACGTGCGGGCCGGCGGGCTGTCGATCAGCTTGCTGCCTTCAACAAGGGCGGCCGGCTGGGCGAGCCAGGTGGGGTACCAGAAGCTCTTGATTTCTCGCTTGGCCTGGTAGCGCGAGCCGGCGCCGCCGTCGAACCCGTCGAAGCTGGGCGGCTGGAGGAACAGGGTTTTCATCATGGTGTGTCTATCCTCGCCGGTGGGCCAGCAGGACCCGTCCGGCAGCAAAATTCGTGTCTTCGTCGGTGCGCAATGTGTGGCCGCGCCAGGCGACTTCCGCTCCCATATAGGCACTCAGCAGCACCGCCATGGAGAGCACGTCACGCAGGGCAGGCAGCCAAATGGGGGTGCGCAGGCCACCCATCGCCGTCTCGATGCTGTGGCCTAGCAGGCCGCGCCACAAGATGGACGCGCCAAGCAAAGCGGCCGCCCAGGCCGCGCCGCCGGACATGGCCAAGGTCAGCAGCGCCCAGAAGGCCGGGAACTGGATGACAGAGACCGCGAAGCCCAGTGGCTCTACCGCGCGGATGGTGCGCGCCCAGCGCAGTTCGTGGCGGAACAGGGCCATCAGGCTGGTTTCGCCCACCGTAGTGGCAGGCACGGTGGCGGCCAGGGCGACGCGTTGGCCAAGGGCGCGCACCTTCGCACCCAGCACTGCATCATCGGCCACAAAGGCGGACAAGGCCGGGAAGCCGCCGATGCGCATCAGCGTCTCCCGCGTCAGGGCCATGGTGGCACCCATGCAGTCCT
>CAZZYR010000465.1:823-2238 GCA_964658235.1 uncultured Acetobacteraceae bacterium
GAGGCCGCGCGCCATCAGGGCGCCGGCGGCGAAGCTCTGCGTGATGTAGGACGCGCCCAGTTGGCCCGTCAGGCCGCCTTGCGCGGGCAGGCCGGTGTAGAGGGTGGTGACCAGGCCGGTGCCGGGCACGTCGAGCGCGTCCGTCACGCGCGCCAGGTAATCCGGGGCGGCATGCATGTCACTGTCGGAGACCACCAGCACGTTGTGGCGGGCGGAGGGGAACATGTTGATCAGGTTGGCGATCTTGCGGTTCGCCCCGTGCGGCGTGGGATCAACCACCAGCTCCATGTCCACTTCGGGGAAGCGCGCGCGCAGCCGATCCACCACGGCCACAGCCGTATCGTCTGCGGCCTGGACCCCGAAGACGATTTGGAAGCGCGGATAATCCTGCGCGCAGAAGGTGGCCAATGCCTGTTCCAGCATCGGCTCGTCGCCATGCAGCGGCTTGAGGACGGTAACGGGCGGATGCGCGCCGGCCGGGGGTGCTGCGGCCCGAAACCGGCGCACAGCGGTCCAGCCCGCGCCAGCCTGCACGAAGCCGGCGAGCGTCAGGGCCGTGGTGAGCAGCACCGGGACGCAAGGCACATCCCAGGTCACGGTTTTATGGTGCCGCCGGACATGGTGTCGATTTTCGCCTGCAGGCTGGCGATGAGCTTGTCCGGTCCGCCAGCGAGCAGGCTGCGGAAATCAGAGCGCTGCACGGCGGCCTGGCTGATGGTCGCCTGCTCCAGCACGTCGATCGCCTGCCAGCCGGCGGGGCCGGAGCGCATCACGTAATCCATCCGCGTGGGCTCGCCGGCTTTCGGCACGATCTGGGTCTCCACCACGCGGTCCGCCCCGACAGTGCGGGTTTCGGGGAGCATTTCTATACGATCACCCGAGTCGGTATCGAAATTACTGACATACGAGCTGATCGTATAGGCACGAAACGTGGCCAGCAGCTTCTTCTGCTGGTCCGCGGGGATGCTGGCATAGCGCAGGCCGACGACCGTCTTGAGGATTTGCGGCAGGTCGAACGCCTTGTCGACCACAGGCGCCAGCGCCGCATAACGGGCGGGGAAGGGCTGCTTGCCGGTTTTCATGGCGGTTTCGAGTGCTGAGTCCAGCGCCTGGATGGGGGCGGATTGGGCGTGGGCGGCGGTGGCGACCAGCAGGAAAGACAAGGCAAGGAAAGGTCTTCTTTTTTGAAAAAAAGAAGCAAAAAACGTTTTTCCGGCTGTCGCGGACTCAATGAAAAAAAGTTTTTTGGTCCTTTTTTTCAAAAAAGGACTGCTTGCTTTCTTCATCACAGGTTCACCGCCTCACGCACGTCCCGCCCCATGGCGCCCAGCACCGTGCGCACGATGGCCTTGGCGTCCAACCCCGCCTCCACGATCTGTGCGGCGGGGCTGGCGTGGTCGATGAAGCGGTCCGGC
>CAZZYR010000466.1:0-2225 GCA_964658235.1 uncultured Acetobacteraceae bacterium
ACGCCGAGCAGCGCACTCCCGCTCAGCGAGGCCGCCGCGAACCCGGCCACGGCGTGGCGGAGCATGTCCGCGGTCTCGCCCAGGTCGAACTCCAGTGACGGCATGGCGTTGCTTGGCATCTTGCCTCCTATTTTTTGCCGCTCTACGGCAGATCGCGCGGCTGCGATACCCGGCACGGCGAGGGCCCTGCAATTTGAGGGATCCGAGGCGTTGGATCGCCACCAAGTACACCAAGAACACCAAGAACAGGACGGAGAGGGGCGCCGCGCATATCCGCCTGAGCGCCGAGCTATTGTATAAGTGGCGGAATCGGGTTTACTGTCTACCTGCAAGACTAGAGAAAACAAAATGCCCCCGGAAGACCAGAACAAGACCCTCCTTGAACTAACCGCGCAGATTGTCGCCGCCCATGCTGGCAAGAACCAGGTGCCAACCACCGGTCTCCCGGCGCTGATCGAGCAGGTTTACGCGGCATTGCGCAGCGCCGGTCAGGAACAGGCTCCCGCCCCGGTCGAAAAGCAGCAACCTTTTGTTTCCGCCAAGCGGTCAATATTTCCCGATTACATCATCTGCCTGGAGGATGGCCGCAAGCTCAAGACGCTCAAGCGCCATCTGCGCTCCACCTTCGGCCTCTCCCCGGAACAATACCGGGAGAAATGGGGCCTCGCCCCTGATTACCCGATGGTCGCGCCGAATTACGCCGAACACCGCTCGCGCCTCGCCAAACAACTCGGTCTCGGGCGCAAGCCGGCTGCGGACGCGGATGCCCCGGAACCCGCGCCCGCCCGCGCGGCCCCTGAGCCACGCGAAACCCGCCGCCGCACGGAACACACCGCCGCCTCCGTCTTCGCCAAATTCCCCGCCAAATCCGCCACGCCCGAACCGGAGGACGAAGCTCCCGCGGCCAAGAAACGCGGCCGCAAGCCGTTCTCCAAGCAGATGGCCCGGTCCATGCCGCGATAGGCGCGGCTTTATGGCCGACGCCTATATCTGCGACTTCGCGCGCACGCCCATCGGCCGCTTCGGCGGCGCGCTGCGGGATGTGCGCACGGACGATCTCGCTGCCATCCCCCTGCGCGCCCTCGTCGCTCGCCACCAGCACATGGACTGGAACGCAGTGGACGATTGCTACTTGGGCTGCGCCAACCAAGCCGGCGAGGACAATCGCAACGTCGCCCGCATGGCTACGCTCCTGGCCGGCATCCCGCCCACCGTGCCCGCCGCCACCATCAACCGCCTGTGCGGCTCCGGCCTGGACGCTGTCGGCACCGCGGCGCGCATGATCGGCGCCGGCGACGCGGGCCTGGTGCTGGCCGGCGGCGTGGAAAGCATGACCCGCGCGCCCTTCGTGGTGCCCAAAGCCACGGAAGCCTTTTCCCGTCACGCACAGATGGAAGACACCACCATCGGCTGGCGCTTCGTCAATCCGGAAATGCGCGCGCAATACGGCACGGACGCCATGCCGGAAACCGCGGAAAACGTTGCCGCCGACTACAACATCTCCCGCCAGGACCAGGACGCGCTGGCCTTCCGCAGCCAGTTGCGCGCCAAAGCCGCGCAAGACTCCGGCTTCTTCGCCCGGGAAATCGTGCCCGTCACCATCCCCGGCCGGAAGGGTGACACCGTGGTGGACACGGACGAGCATCCCAGACCGGACACCACGCTGGAAGGCCTGGCCAAATTGCGCGCCGCCTTCCGCACCCCTGGCACCGTCACCGCTGGCAACGCGTCCGGCGTGAACGATGGCGCGGCCGCGCTGATGCTTGCCTCCGAATCGATGGCCGCCAAATACGGTCTCACGCCCCGCGCCCGCGTGGTCGCCATGGCCACCGCCGGTGTGCCGCCACGCATCATGGGCATCGGGCCCGCGCCCGCCGTGGAAAAGCTGCTGGCCTTGACCGGACTTCGCCTGCCCGCCATCGATCTGATCGAGCTCAACGAGGCTTTCGCGGCGCAGGCGCTCGCCGTCACCCGTATGCTCGGCCTGCCCGATGACGCGGAGCACGTAAATCCGCACGGCGGCGCCATTGCCCTCGGCCACCCCCTCGGCATGTCCGGCGCACGCCTGGCCATGACCGCGGTCAACGCGCTGGAGGCCCGCGGCGCCCGCCGCGCCATCGCCACGATGTGCATCGGGGTGGGACAGGGGATTGCGGTTTTGATAGAGCGGGTCTGAAGAAAGGAAGCGTTCTTTTTTGAAAAAAAGAACCAAAAAACTTTTTTCA
>CAZZYR010000467.1:0-2214 GCA_964658235.1 uncultured Acetobacteraceae bacterium
GCGTGTTCCAGACGCCGGCGATCCAGTAGACCATGTAGCCGCCATAGGAGGCGCCGAGGGCGCAGGCGCGGCTGGCGTCCAGGTATGGGTATTTGGCGAGTGCGGCGTGCCAGCCGGCCTGGAGGTCGGTCAGCGGGCGGTCGCCCCAGTGGCTGCTGATGCTGTCCGTGAAGGCCTGGCCGTAGCCGGTGGAGCCGTGGAAATCGACGAAGACGGTGGCGTAGCCGGCGGCGGCGTAGGTTTGCGGGTTCCAGCGATAGGACCATGAGTCGCCGAAGCTGCCCTGGGGGCCGCCGTGGATGAGGAAGGCGACCGGGTATTTGGTGCCGGGCTGGGCGCCCGCGGGGGGCATGGCGAAGGCGTGGACGGGCTCGTTGTTCCAGCCGGGGAAGGTGAATTGTTCCGGGAGGGCGAAGGTGATGCCGGCGAGTTTGTCCGCGTTGACGTGGGTAAGCTGGGTTTCGGTTGGGCGCAGGGAGAAGAGCTGGGTGGGGCTGGTGAGGCTGTCTCGGGCGTAGATCAGGGATGGGCCGGCGACGTCGAACTCGGAGATGTGGCCGTCCTTGCTGAGCGGGGTGGGGGCGCCGGTGGCGGCGTCCAGCGCGAAGAGGAGCTGGCGGCCGGTGTCCGCGGCGGTGACGTAGATGGTTTTGCCGTCGGGTGACCAGCGGATGGAGTCCGCGGAGCGGTCCCATTTGGGGGCGAGTTCGTGGGTGGCGCCGGTGGCGACATCGCGCAGCATGATGGCGAAGCGGTCGGCTTCGAAGCCGGGGCGGCGCATGGCTTTGTAGGCCAGGGTTTTGCCGTCCGGGGAGAAGGTGGGTGCGGCGTCCCAGGCTTTGTTGGCTTCGGTGAGGTTCTTGGGGGGCGCGCTGGCGTCAAGCGGGACTTCGTAAAGGTCGAAGTTGGTGCTGAGGGGTTCCGTGCGGCCGGCGAGACGGGCGGAGAAGATGAGGGTTTTTGAGTCGGGGGAGATGGCGAAGTCGTCGTCGCCGCCGAAGGGTTTGCTGGGGGAGTCGCCGTCAAAATTGCGCATCAGCGGGCGGGGTTGCGCGCTGCCGTCCAGGGGCATGGCCCAGAGCTGGTTGCGGGTGCCGTCCGCGTATTCATCCCAGTGGCGGACGAAGAGCTTGGTGTAGAGCGTACCGGTGGCCTTGGTGGCGGCGTGGGCATCCTGGCGGGATTTGGTGCAGGCGGGGGTGTCGCAATCCGGGAAGACGGCGAGGGAGACGACGAGGGTTTTGCCGTCCGGGCTGATGCGGTAGGCGCCGATGTCCAACGGGAGGTGGGTGACCTGGACGGGGGGCGTGGCGGCGCGCCAGAGCTGGTTGGATCCGGAGCGGGCGGAGAGGAAATAGAGCGTGCCGTCAGGCGCGTAACGGGGCGCGGTGGCGCCGCCGTCCGACGCGGGAAGGCGCGCGGGCGTTGGCGACGCGCAGGTGGCGCAGACCGTCCAGATGGCGTGGGTGGCCTTGTTGGCGGCGAAGTCCGTGCTGCGCAGGTCGTAGGCCAGGGTTTTGCCGTCAGGGGAGAGGTGCGGGTCCGTGATGCGGTCCAGCATGACGAGGTCGTGCGGGGTGAGCGTGCGGGCGCTTGCCGTGGTGATGGCGAGGGTTGCGCAGGCGGCGAGCAGGGAGAGACGGGTCATGGGGCTCCGACGGACTTGACGAGGCGGCAGGGTAACCGGTCCGATGCGGGGGACCAAGGCAAGGCAAGCAGTTCTTTTTTGAAAAAAAGAACCAAAAAACTTTTGTTAGTGCTGTCGCGGACTCAATGGACAAAACCTCGGCTATAGGGGGTAGGGCGTCCAACCCTTGCGTATGAGGCATGTGCGGACGGGATCTATCCGATTGCGCTGAACAAACCAGCCTGTCATCGGGTAATCGCCGCCGTTTTGAACAATCGGTCAGGGCGCGCCCAACCTTCTGGGGGATCATACACGCATGCAGTCAAGCTTAAAGGCACAATTACGGCTAGCCATGTCGGTAGCGAACAGCGCGTGAGACGGTTCATACTTGAAACTAATTAGAGAAGGCTACGCAAGACGTAAACAGCAGCCCTACGATCCGTCTGCAAACGAGGCATTGACGGGTTTGAATTTATGCTGTAGCATCAAATAGCGTGCGGCTAACGTTTGATCCGGCGAAAAATGATCGGAACATTGCGGAGCGTGGCCTGGCGTTTGAACTGGTGGCGGCGCTTGATTGGGAAACG
>CAZZYR010000468.1:0-2204 GCA_964658235.1 uncultured Acetobacteraceae bacterium
CACGGACCCCAACGGCAACACGCCGAATATCACGCGCGGCGGGACCAAAGCCTACATCAACGGCATTCGCATCAATCCGCTGGACGATGTGCCCGGTGTCTCCAAGCATAATGACTTCCGCGACTGGGGCAGCGTCACCCGGGTGACCAAGGACACCGCATTCGGCCAATTGCGGTTCGGCGCCTGGTTCGATTACGTCAGCAACGGCGTCTACCGCACAAAGATCGACTTCAACGACCACAACGCCACCATCACCACCAGCGCCACCGCCCCGCAGTTCAACCAATTCTACCACGATCGGCTGGTGACCGCGCAGCCCTTCATCGAATTCGCCTGGGTCCCTTTCCCCGGCCTCACGATCACCCCCGGCGTGAAATACACCTCCGTCACGCGCGAGCTGGACACTGGCGTGCTCAGCGGCACGTCGCCCGGCGAGAGCAACGCAACGTACAACAAAGCGCAATGGTCGGTGGACGCGCACTACAGGATCACGCCGCATTGGGTGGCGTATTTCCAGGCGGCGAAAGGGTTCCTGGCGCCACCGCTCAGCGATCTGGAAACCAAGATCCCCGCCGCCATCAATCCGCAGGAAACCACCAACTATCAGTTCGGCACGACCTTCGAACGGGACCGCCTGAGCCTGGGGGCGGACGCGTACTACATCCCGTTCACCAACTACATCGCCAGCCTCAGCCAGCCGCAGGGCACGCTCTATTTCAACGAGGGCGATGCCCTCTATCGCGGCTTGGAAGCCGAAGGGACCTACAAGATCGGCGGCGGCCTGGCCTTCACGGCAAACGGGTCCCTCAACGATGCGCGGTTCAGCAACGGCATCCACATCGCCCAATCGCCGCAGCACACCGCGGCCGGCGGCTTCATCTACAATCGCGCTTCCGTCCTGAAGGAGCACGATGCCGTCTATGGCTCCATCCTGGTCAAGGAAGTCGGCAAGCAATACGGCCTGAACGGCCAGACCGCCGCCGGCAGCCCCACGGTCCATTACAACATCGCGCCGTATCAGACGCTAGACGCCGCCATCGGCTACACGTTTCCCTTCAGCAGCCCCTATTTCGGCGGCGAGCACAAATTGCGCCTCGCGCTCAACCTGTACAACCTGGTCAATGACCACAGCGTCATCGGCTACGCCGGCGCCAGCGCCAGTTCCCCCGCTGTGCCGTTCTTCTGGACCAATCCCGGCTTCAGCGGTTTCGTCTCCCTTGCTGTCTCGCTCTGACCGGCCAGCGCCTTATCGGACCGCTTCCGAAACGTATGACAAACCGGAGATATCACAGTCTGACATGCGGCTGACGGGGTGAACTCGGCCAGGAAACGCGTTAGCTAGACGGTAGTGAGGTCCCATGGATCAGCCTATCCCAACCACGGTCCTGCTGCGTGGCATTGCACCGCCAGGCGTCAGCGCTGCGCGCGGCGGGCCGCGCCCCGCCACCGCCTGCGCCGCGGTCCTTGCGCATCTCATCATCATCGCTGCTGCAGTGATCGTGCTGCCATCCAGGAGTCTGCCGCCAAGCCAGGACGCCGCCATCCCCGTCATCTTCCTGCCTGTTTCCCCGCCCGCCCCGCCGCAAACGCTTGCGGCTGAAACCATCCCCGCGCCCGCCCTCAGCCTGCCGGACACGCTCAGCCCGCTCCCGCCGCTGACCGTGCCGGCAGACCCGCGCGCGCTCCTCCCCCGCATCGTTCATCGCCGCACCGTGCCGGCCCGCACCCAACTTGCCCAGCAAACCGATGCCGCGCGGCAAGCCCCCCCAGCCACACCGCCGGTTCAACGGCCGGCATCGCCGCCGGCGCCGTCCGCCCCGTCTTCCAGCTTCGCGCTGCATGCCTGGGAAGCCAGCGTTCACCAAGCGGTGCAGAACGCGCTCGTCTACCCGAATGCCGCCCGGCTCATGCACCGCGAAGGCCGCGCGCGCGTGCGCTTCGAGTATACCCACAATGCCGTCTCCGGCGTGGCCGTCGCTCAATCCAGCGGCCTGTCCAGCCTGGACAGCGCGGCCGCCGCAGCCGTCATGCGCGCCGCCATCCCGCCCCCGCCACCCGAACTCGCCAGCCAGACGCATTCATTGACCCTCTGGGTAAATTTCTCCCTGACCGCCGCGTAGCAACCCGCAGCACCAGCGACCCCAAACAGCCAAAAGTTTTTTGCTGCTTTTTTTCAAAAAAGAAGACCTTCCTGCTTCGCTTTG
>CAZZYR010000469.1:0-2200 GCA_964658235.1 uncultured Acetobacteraceae bacterium
CGAGGAAGCGCGCCGCCGGGAAGAGGATGCCCGCCGCCAGGCCGAGGAAGACCAGCGCCGCGCCATTGCCGAACAGGCCCGCGCGCGGGAAGCCGCACCCGAAGCCCCCGCGGCGCAGGATGGCGCCCCCCCGGCGCCTGCCGCGGCACCCGCGCGTGTCGGAGCCGCGCGCAACCCAGTCGTCACGCGCCCAGGCGCGGCCGCGGCTCCAGGCTCGCCGGTCGAAACACTGCGCCTGCGCACCGGCCGCGAGGAGGAAGAGGAAGGCCGCGGCGTCATCCGCCGCCCGGGCAGCCCCGCCGCACCGCGCAAAGTGCTCACCCCCGTCGTCGCCAAGAAAGGCTCCAACGAGGGCCGCCGCGCCGGCCGCATCGACGTCCAGGCCGCCATGGAAGGCGAGGACGAAAAAACCCGCAGCCTCGCCAGCGTCCGCCGCCAGCGCGAGCGCGAACGCCGCTCGGCCGAACTCGCCGCCCTGCGCGCGGACCAGGTCCGCGTGGTGCGCGACGTCGTCCTGCCGGACGCGATCACCGTGCAGGAACTGGCCAACCGCATGGCCGCGCGTGCCGTGGATGTGGTGAAAACCTTGATGCGGCTTGGCGTGATGGCGACGATCACGCAGGTGCTGGATTCGGACACCGCCGAGTTGGTGGTACAGGAATTCGGCCACCGCGTGCGCCGCGTCAGTGAATCCGACATCGAGGACGCCATCGAAGGCGAGATCGACGAGGACGAGGATCTGATCCCCCGCGCCCCCGTGGTCACCATCATGGGCCACGTGGACCACGGCAAGACCAGCCTGCTGGACGCGCTACGTGCAACGGACGTCGCCGCTGGCGAAGCCGGCGGCATCACCCAGCATATCGGCGCCTATCAGGTGACTCTGCCCTCCGGCGCGCAGATCACCTTCATCGACACGCCCGGCCACGAGGCCTTTACCTCCATGCGCGCCCGTGGCGCGTCCGTGACGGATATCGTGGTCCTGGTCGTCGCCAGCGACGACGGCGTGATGCCGCAAACGATCGAGGCCATCAAGCACGCGAAAGCCGCGCACGCCCCGATCATCGTCGCCATCAACAAGATGGACAAACCGGACGCCACGCCGCAGCGCGTTCGCCAGGAACTGCTGAGCCACGATATCGTGGTGGAAGACATGGGCGGCGATACCCAGGATGTGCCGGTCTCCGCCACCAAGCGGATGAACCTGGACAAGCTGGAAGAAGCCATCCTGCTGCAGGCGGAAATCCTGGACCTGCGCGCCAACCCGAACCGCCCCGCAGAAGGCACGGTGATTGAAAGCCGGCTGGACCGCGGCCGTGGCCCGGTGGCCACCATCCTGATTCAGAACGGCACCTTGCGTCAGGGCGACATCATCGTTTGCGGCGCCGAATGGGGCCGCGTGCGTGCGGTGCTGGATGACAAGAACCGGCCGATCAAGATTGCCGGTCCGTCAACGCCGGTGGAAATCCTCGGCCTGGGTGGCGTGCCCTCCGCCGGTGAGCCGTTCATCGTGGTGGAAGACGAAAGCCAGGCGCGCGAAGTCAGCGAGTTCCGCACTCGCAAGGTGCGTGACAAGGCCGCCGCGGGTGCGACCGCCGCGCGCGGCACGCTGGAGCAGATGCTGACCCGCATCGCCGCCGGCGCGCAGAAAGAAGTGGCCGTGGTGATCAAGGCGGACGTGCAGGGCAGCGCGGAAGCCATCCAGGCCACCGTGCTGAAACTGGAACACGAGGAAGTTAAAGTCCGCGTGCTGAACGCTACCGTCGGCCAGATCACCGAAGGCGACGTCCAACTCGCCAAGGCCAGCCACGCGATGATCGTCGGCTTCAACGTGCGTGCGTCCAGCCAGGCGCGCGAACTCGCCCAACGTGACGGCGTGGAGATCCGCTACTACTCGATCATCTACCAGGTGGCGGACGACATCGAGCAGCTCGTCAAGGGCAAGATCTCGCCGAAATATCGCGAGAACTTCCTGGGCTACGCCGAAGTCCGCAAGGTGTTCGACATCACCAAGACCGGCAAGGTCGCTGGCTGCATGATCACCGAAGGCCTGGTCAAACGTGGCTGCGGCGTCCGCCTGCTGCGCGAAGGCGTGGTCATCCACCAGGGCGAACTCAGTCAGCTCAAGCGCTTCAAGGATGACGTCAAGGAAGTTGCCCGCGGCTACGAGTGCGGACTTTCCTTCGCTGGATACAATGAT
>CAZZYR010000470.1:0-2197 GCA_964658235.1 uncultured Acetobacteraceae bacterium
GACCGCGTAGAAGATGAAGGCGGCGAGATCACCGCCGGACATGCGGCCGGCGATCACGTCCCGTCCGCCGACCCAGAGGCTGAAGGTGATGGCGCCGAAGCCGAGCAGGATGACGACCAGGATCAGCAAGGCGCGGACGCGGATGCGCTTAATGGCGGCGGTGACGGATTGTTCGATACGATCGGCGAACAGCGCGCGGTCCACGGCTTCGTGCGTGAAGGCCTGGACGGTGGAAAGGGAGGAGATGGTTTCCTCGGCATAGGCGCCGAGGTCGCCGATGCGGTCCTGCGCGGTGCGGGAGAGCTTCTTTTCGCGGCGGCCGAAGGTGATGAGCGGAATGATGACGATGGGCACGACAAGGATGACGATGCCGGCGAGTTTGGGGCTGGTGGCGACAAGGAGGCCGAGGGCGCCGATCATGGTAAGCGCGCTGCGCAGCCACATGGAGACGGAGCTGCTGACCAGGACCTGGAGCAGGCTGGTGTCGGCTGTCATGCGGGAGAGGATGTCGCCTGTGCGGGCGGTTTCGAAATAGCCGGGGGAGAGGGTGATGACGTGGTTATAGATGGTGCGGCGGAGGTCCGCGCCGATGCGTTCGCCGATCCAGGAGATGAGTGAGAAGCGCGCGTAGGTGGCGAGTGCGAGGCAGGCGACGACGGCGAACATGGCGAGTGCGGTGGCGTTGAGCGCGGCGGGGCTGTGGCTGCCGAAGCCGGTGTCGATCAGGTGTTTGAGGCCTTGTCCGACGCCGAGGGTGAGGATTGTGGTGGTGAGGAGGGCGGCGGTGGCGCCGGCGGTGTGCCAGGCGTAGCGGCGGAGATAGGGGATGAGGAGGCGGAGGGAGCTGGGGCCGGGGCGGCTGGGCGGGGTCATCCGGTTATTGTTCCATGGGAGACGAGGAAAGAAAGAAAGGAAGGTTTTAACACGAAGAGTGCTAAGACCACGAAGAGCACGAAGAAGAAAGGAGCGCTCTTGCCGAGGAAATTCGTTGGCTTTTATAAATTTCGGCTGCGCCGCAGGCATTTCACATCTGCAATGAGACGGTCGTTTAATGTACCAGCCTTTGCCTTTCTTCTTCGTGTCCTTCGTGCTCTTTGTGTTCTTAGTGTTGAATCTTGCTGTCTTGCTTGTCTCGCTATCGTGTTTCAGACGAAATAGGCGTCCACCATTTCTTCCGTCACTTCCGCAAGGCTTGTCGGTTTCCAGGCGGGGTTGCGGTCCTTGTCGATGATGGCGGCGCGGACGCCTTCGGGGAAATCGTGGCTGCGCATGCAGCCCATGGCGAGGATCAGTTCCTGGTCGAGCGCCTGTTGGAGGCTGTCCATGGTTTCGGCGGCGCGCAGGGCGCGCAGGGAGACTTTGAGCGAGCTGGGTGATTTGGTGGCGATCTCCCGCGCGGCAGACTGGGCAGGGTCGCGTTCGTCCGTGTGCAGGGCTTCGACGATGCGTTCCATGGTGGAGTGGCGGTAGCAGTCGTCCATCCAGGCGCGGTCCGTGAAGACTGTGGCCGGTGGCGGGAGTTCGGCCTGGGTTTCCATCAAAGCGTGGATGTCCGCGGCGGTGGCGCAGGCGCAGAGTCGTTCGAGCAGGGCTGAAATGTTCGCGGACGGGACGAAGAAATCCGCAAGGCCGGCGAGGATGGCGTCGGCGGCGCCGATGCGGGCGCCAGTGAGGGCGAGGTGGAGGCCGAGGGGGAGTTTGCGGCTGAGCAGCCAGGTGGCGCCGACATCGGGGAACAGGCCGATGCCGGTTTCCGGCATGGCGAGCAGGGTACGTTCGGTGACGATGCGGATGGTGCCGTGGGCGGAGATGCCGACGCCGCCGCCCATGACAACGCCGTCCATGATGGCGATGTAGGGTTTCGGGAAGGCGGCGATGGCGCCGTTCATGGCATATTCGGCGGCGAAGAAAGCGTGCGGGACGGCAAGATCGCCGGCGGTGACGGCAGCGTGGATGGCACGGATGTCCCCGCCGGCGCACAGCGCGCGGCCGCCGGCGCCATCGATGATGACGGACGTGATGGCGGGATCGGTCGCCCAATTATCCAGTGCGGCGTGGATGGCTTGCACCATCGGCAAAGTGAGCGCGTTGAGAGCCTGGGGGCGGGTCAGCGTGATGCGGCCGGCATGGCCGTCCACGCGGATGTCAGTGTCGCTCATGAAGCCTTCAGCAGCGCGCGGGCAATAATGACGCGCAT
>CAZZYR010000471.1:0-2195 GCA_964658235.1 uncultured Acetobacteraceae bacterium
GTCCGCGAAGCACTGACAAAAGTTTTTTGCTTCTTTTTTCAAAAAAGAAGGCCTTCCTTACGCCGCCGCCAAAATGCGCCTCGCTGCCTTCAAATGCGGCAAATCATACATCTTCCCATCGATACCGATCGTGCCCGCGTCCGGCGCGCTCTCGAACGCCGCGACGACGCGGCGCGCATGCGACAGGTCTTCCTCCGATGGGCTGAAGCATGCGTTGATCGTGGCGACCTGGTCCGGGTGGATGGCAAGCCGCCCGACGAAACCATCCCGCCGCGCCTCGCGGCAGCTGACGGCCAGCCCGTCCGCGTCACGGTAATCGGCGTACAGCGTGTCGATAGGGGCAACTTCCGCGGCGGACGCCGCAAACAGGCACTGCGCGCGGGCAAGCTGGTAAGGGAAGGTCCAGTTGCCATCGGCGCCCTTGTTGGCCGCGGCGCCGACGGCGGCGCCCAGATCCTCGGCGCCCCATGTCAGCGCGCACAAGCGGGGATGCGCCGGCGCGTAGCTTCCCAAAGCGAACATCGCTGCTGGTGTTTCCGTGGCGACGACGGCAATCTTGACGCTGCCGTTGGCCATGCCGGCGTGCGCTTCCAGGGCATCGAGATGGTGGCCGAGCCGGTGCACATCGCCTCCGCCTTCAGATTTCGGCAGCAGGATGCCGTCCAACCCGGGTTTGACCACGCTCGCCAGATCTTGCAGCGCTAGTCCGGAAGAAAACGGATTGATGCGCACGAAGAAGCGCCATCCGGTGGTTGGAGCGCCGGTCAGCAGTGAAGCGACATGGGCGCGCGCATACTGTTTCCGCGATGCAGCCACGGAGTCCTCCAGATCAAGGATCAGCGCGTCCGCGCCGGCGGTTTGGGCGCGGGCGAATTTGCGTTCGCTGTCGGCGGGCACGAACAGGAGCGAGCGCAGCCTCATGCGGGCCGGCGCATCATCAGTGCCACGCGCTGGCAAGTGCAAATGACTTCGTCGCGCTGGTTCAAACCGGTATGCGCGAACGTGACGATCCCCTGCGTGGGGCGGGATTTGCTCTCCCGCAAGGTAGTCACCGTGGTTTCCGCGCGCAGCGTGTCCCCGGCGAAGACCGGGCGCGGAAAGGCGACGCTGTCCCAGCCGAGATTACCGATGGTGGTGCCCATTGTGGTGTCCTGCACGGAGAGCCCGACGATGAGGCCAAGCGTGAATATCGAGTTCATCAGCGGTTTGCCGAACTCGGTGGTCTTTGCGTAGTCGTGATCGATATGGATTGGCGCCGGGTTGTACGTGAGCGAGCAGAACAGGATGTTGTCCATATCCGTCAGCGTGCGGCGGATTTCGTGCACGAAACGCTGGCCCACGGTGAACTGTTCGAAGAAAAGACCTGCCATGCGGAAATACCTATGTTAACCGGCCAAGGATCGACGGGGCCAGCACGCGCACTGCGGCGCCGCCCCATTCGCCAACTGGCTCTCGCCCATTTCTTGTGGAGGCCTTTACCGTGAGGGTATCGGTCTTGCCAAGGCCGGGCGCGGTCAGGCGCGCCGACGATGATTGCGGCAACCTGCGGGTGGGGCTGGAAGATGGCCGGACCACTGTTTCGGGAGGTTGCCTTGCCAGGCACTGACTGCGCAAGGTGCCGTGAATTCAAGGTGGATTCTTATGAAAATTCGGCTTGCGCACCCGAACGGCTGGCGGAGTGTTTACGTTTTCTGCGATGGCACAACGCGCGGATTGTGCTGGCATGGCTGACCCCGTCGTCATCGTCGGCGCCGGACAGGCCGCCTCCGAATGTGCGGCGCAGTTGCGGCGGCACGGTTTTGACGGGGCGATCACGATCCTGGGTGACGAGCCGAGCCTGCCATATCAGCGGCCGCCTTTATCGAAGGGTTTTCTGGCTGGGGCGGTGACGGAAGATGCGCTCTTGATCCGTAACGCCGAGGCTTATGCGCGCATGGACGTGACCGTGCGGACAGGCGTGCGCGTGGACAGGATCAACCCGCGCGACCGGACAGTGAGCTGCGCCGGGGAGACGATCGGGTATGGGCGGCTGGTGCTGGCCGTGGGTGGATATGCCAGGCGGCTGCGCGTGCCGGGCGCGGATCTGGGCAACATCCATTATCTGCGCACGATTGCTGACGTGCGGCTGCTACAGTCCGCATTCCAGCCTGGGCGCCGTTTGACGATCGTGGGCGGCGGGTATGTGGGGCTGGAGG
>CAZZYR010000472.1:0-2193 GCA_964658235.1 uncultured Acetobacteraceae bacterium
TGGTGGGGCTATGATGCTGCCGGTGGGGCGGCTGGTGCTGCTGCGCAGCGTGCCGAAAGACCGGCTGATCGGGGCGATGGCGTGGGTGACGATCCCGGCGCTGGTGGGGCCGGTGATCGGGCCGCCGATAGGCGGGCTCATCGTGACGTATTTCGATTGGCGCTGGATCTTCGACATCAACGTGCCGATCGGGATCACCGGGTTTGTTCTGGTGAGCCTGTTCATCGCGGACAAGCGGGAGGCCGATCCGGGGCCGTTTGACTTCAGCGGGCTGCTGTTGAGCGGCATGGCGTTGGGCGGGTTCATGGGCGTGCTTGAGCTGGCCGGGCGCGGCCTGGTGGCGCCGGGGCTCGTGTGGATGCTGGGTTTGGGGGCTGTGGCGACGGGTGCGCTGTATTGGCTGCGGGCAAGGCGGCAGGCGCGGGCGCTGCTGGATTTTTCATTGATGGGCGTGCCGACGTTTGGGGTGTCGGTGCTGGCCGGGTCGCTGTTCCGGGTGGGGATCGGGGCAATCCCGTTCCTGTTGCCGATGCTGCTCCAAGTGGGGTTCGGGCGGAGCGCGGCGCAGAGCGGGATGATCACGTTCGCCAGTGCCGCGGGCGCCATCGGGATGAAGCCGGCCACACAGTATCTGCTGCGCCGCTTCGGGTTCCGCACGGTGCTGGTGATCAACGGGGTGGCGAGTGCGGCGGTGCTGGCGAGCTATGCGGCGTTCCGCCCAAGCTGGCCGTTGGCCGCATTTTACGCGGTGCTGCTGCTGGGGGGAATGCTGCGATCCTTGCAGTTCACCGCCTACAACGCGTTGGCTTACGCGGATGTGCCGCCGTCGCGGATGAGTGCGGCGACCACGCTCTATGCGATGCTGCAGCAAGTGTCGTTGACGGTGGGCATTCCGGTCAGCGCGGGCGTGTTGCTGGCGACGCGGTTGGCGGCGGGCCGTGCCGCACCGGCTCCAGCCGATTTCGCCACCGCGTTCCTGGTGCTCGCCTGCATATCGGCGTTGGCGGGGCCGGCCTCATTGCTGTTGCGGCGCGACGCGGGACGGGCGATGTCCGGGTAACCGACGGGAGATTTGCGATGCGTGCCGTGCTGGCTTTGTTGCTGATGGTGCTACCGGCAGCCGCGCGCGCCGCCGCCGCCAAGCCGCTGGTGGTGTTCGCGGCGGCAAGCCTGACGAACGCGCTGCAGGATGTGGGCGCGCTGTGGATGGCGGCAGGGCATGCAAAAGTGGTGTTCTCCTTCGCGTCCAGCTCCACGCTGGCGCAGCAAATCGAGCACGGGGCGCCGGCGGGGGTGTTCGTCTCCGCGGATGAAAAGTGGATGGACGATCTGGCCAAGCATGGTTCGGTGGCGGCCGGCACACGGGTGGACCTGGTGGGCAACAGCCTGGTGCTGGTGGAACCAAAGGCCTCGCTGAAGCCGGTGAATCTGGCGAGCGGGGTGGATCTGGGCCCGGTTCTTGGGGCAGCGGGCCGGCTGGCGGTGGGCGATCCCGCGCATGTGCCCGCTGGGATTTATGCGCGGCAGGCGCTGGAGAAACTCGGGCTGTGGGCGGGCGTGCAGGCGCGGCTGGCGCCGGCGGATTCCGTGCGGTCCGCGCTTCGGCTGGTGGAACTGGGCGAGGCGCCAGCGGGGATCGTCTATGCCACCGATGCGCGGGTGACGCCGACCCTGGGCGTGGCTGGCACCTTCCCGGCTGACAGTCACGATCCGATACGCTATCCGGGCGCTGTCGTGGCGGCGGGCGATACAAAGGAAGCGCGCGGCTTCCTGGCGTTTCTGCGCAGCCAGCCAGCGCATGACGTGTTCGAGCATTACGGCTTCACCGCGCCTTGATCACGGCCGAGGAGCAGGAGGTTGTCCTGCTGACACTGCGCGTGGCGCTGATGGCGGTGGCCGGCGCGCTGCCGCTGGCGATCCTGGCTGCGGTGCTGCTGTCGCGGCGGTTTCCCGGGCGGTTCCTATTGCATGCCGGCGTCCACCTGCCGTTGATGCTGCCGCCGGTGGTGACGGGGTGGCTGCTGCTGCTTGTGTTCGGAGCGCGCGGGCCGGTGGGCGCCCTTTTGTGGCGGGTGGCGCATGTGCGGCTGGTGTTCACCTCGGCCGGCGCGGCGTTGGCCTGTGGGGTGATGGTGTTTCCGCTGATGGTGCGGGCCATTCGGCTAAGCCTTGAAGCGATCGATCCGGAGTTGA
>CAZZYR010000473.1:0-2179 GCA_964658235.1 uncultured Acetobacteraceae bacterium
AAAAGAAGTGCTTTCCTACTTCACGTCCGCCATCACCCGCATATGAACGACCTTGTCCGGCTCAGCAACCTTGCCGTTGTTGTCCGGATCGCCCTTCTTGATCTTGTCCACGAATTCCATGCCGGAGACGACGTTGCCCCAGATGGTGTATTGGCCGTCCAGGCTGTTGCCGGGCGCGAACATGATGAAGAACTGGCTGTTCGCGCTGTCCGGATTGGCGTTGCGCGCGGCGCCGACGGTGCCGCGGAGGAAGTGGGCGGTGTTGCTGAATTCACCAGGGACGTTGGGGTATTTGCTGCCGCCCTCACCGGTGCCGGTGGGATCCCCACCCTGGGCCATGAAGCCGTCGATCACGCGGTGGAAGGGTGTGTTGTCGTAGAAGCCTTCACGGCAGAGCTGCTTGATGCGCTCCACATGTTTCGGCGCGAGATCAGGGCGGAGGCGGATGACGACGCGGCCGCTGGTGAGATCCAGATAGATGGTGTTCTGCGGATCCAGCTTGATGGGGGCGGCATCAGGGACATCCTGCGCCGCGGCCACGCCGGTGATGAGAGTAGCGGCGAGCAGGCCGAGGACAGTGCGCCGTGTCCAAGCTTGCGCGGACCCAACAGAGAAAAGTTTTTTGGTTCTTTTTTTCAACAAAGAACTACTTGCCTTTTTAGTCTCAAACATCACTGTCATCCCCCTTATGTGCGCCCACGCGAACCAGCGTGCGCTGCAATGTGAGTTTCGGCACGAAACTTGAAACATCTCCGCCCAGCCTGGCGATTTCCTTGACGAAGCGGGATGAGATGAATTGGTGGTGTTCACTGGCCATCAGGAAGACGGTTTCGATCTGCGGATCCAGGCGGTAATTCATGCCGGCCATCTGGAATTCATAATCGAAATCGCTGACCGCGCGCAGGCCGCGGATGAGCATGGTGGCGCCGGACTCGCGGGCGAACTGGATCAGCAGGATGCCGAAGCTTTTGACATCGATGGGTGTGCCGGTGCGGGTGGCGATGGCGGCGCATTCCTCGCGGACAAGCTCCACGCGTTCGGCAAGACCGAAGAGCGGGCCTTTGCCGATGTTCTCGGCGACTCCGACGACGAGGCGGTCCACCAGGCGCGCCGCGCGGGAGATGATGTCCAGGTGGCCGTTGGTGACGGGATCGAACGTGCCGGGATAGATGCCGACACGCTCAGGCATCGCCAGGCTCCGGCGCCGCCTCATCCTCGCCGGCCACGGCCACGCCTTCCAGGACGGGGAAGATGCTGGTGACGTGTTCGCCGTCGCTGCAGCGGAACAGGGTGACGCCCATGGTTTGGCGCGCCGTGATGCGCACCTGGTCTGCCGGAACGCGGATGAGGCGGCCGTTATCCGTGACGAGCATCACGTCATCGCCGCGGCGGACAGGCAAAGTGGCGACGACGGCGGTGCCGTTGCGCGGGGCCAGCATGATGTTCGTGATCCCCTGCCCGCCCCTGCCGGTGACGCGGTAATCGTACGCCGAGCTGCGTTTGCCGAAGCCGCCGTTGGTGACTGTGAGCAGGATTTCCTCGGCGGCTTCGAGTTCGGCGATGCGCTCGGCGGAAAGGGCCACTTCGGCGGCGTCCTCTTCCTCCGCACCGGCTTCGGCCACCACTTCGGCCGCCTCCTCCTCATAGCCCGCATTGCGGCGGCGAGCGGCGATGGCGCGCAGATAGGCGGCGCGTTCCGGGTTGGAGGCATCCACGTGGCGGAGCACGGCGAGGCTGTTCACCTCGTCCTTGGCAGCAAGCTTGATGCCGCGCACGCCGGCGGATTCGCGGCCGGTGAACACGCGGAGGGTTTCATCCGTGATCTGGAAGCGGATGCAGCGGCCGAGTCGGGTGGCGAGGAAGACGTCGTCGCCATCCCGGCAAGTGGCCACGCCGATCAGGTGGTCGCCTTCATCGAGTTTCATCGCGATCAGGCCGCTGGTGCGGATGCGGCCGAAATCCGACAGGCGGTTGCGGCGCACGGTGCCGCTGGAGGTGGCGAAGACGAGGTGCAGCGCTTCCCAGAGCGATTCGTCCTGGGGGAGCGGAAGGACCGTGGTGACCTGGTCCGAGCCGAGCTCCGGCAGGAGATTGACCAGCGCGCGGCCCTTGGCGGTGGGGGCTGCTTCCGGCAGGCGCCAGACCTTTTCGCGAAAGGCTTTGCCGCCGCTGGAGAAGA
>CAZZYR010000474.1:0-2175 GCA_964658235.1 uncultured Acetobacteraceae bacterium
GCCGCGCCGCTTGGCCGGGAGGGCGGTGGCGTCCGCCTCATCCAGCCAGACGGCGCCGCGGGTGAGTTTCAGCAGGCCGGCGATGGCGGCGAGCAGGGATGTCTTGCCGGCGCCGGGCGGGCCGAGGAGTGCGGTGATGGCACCGGCGGGCGCGGTGAAGGAGGCGTCCTCCAGCACCTGTCTTTGGCCGCGCGTGAGTGTGGCGCCGCGCACCGAGAGTCCGGTCATGTGGTTCTGGCCTGTTGGGGTTAGGGCGTGGAGGCGGCGGATTGCCGGGCGGCGAACTCCGTCAGCGCGGCCACCGCCTGAGCGGTGGCGCCGTCGTCCCGCGTGCGGACCGCCTGGGCGGCCTGCAGGTCCAGCCGCGCGAGCTGAATGACGATGGCCGGGTTGGCATCGGGGCTTTCGGCGTAGCTTTGCGCCATGCCGTGGGCGACGAGATACGCATCCAGCAAGGCGGCCGGGTGAAGCGCTGCTTCCTCCTGCGCCTGGGGCGACACGGCGCAGCCGGCGCAAAGAAGGAGGATTGAGGGGATCAGTCGCATCGTCCGCGAGTATGCTACCAGCCGCCGCGCACGCAAACGGACAAAAGTTTTTTGGTTCTTTTTTTCAAAAAAGAACTGCTTGCCTTGCGTTTATCCCACACCGCGGACGACAGGAATATCGAGGTCCTTGATCTTCTTGCGCAGTGTATTGCGGTTCAGTCCGAGCATCTCCGCGGCCTTGATCTGGTTGCCGCGCGTGGCCGCCAGAGTCATGCGGATGAGCGGGCGTTCCACTTCCGCGATGACCTGGTCGTAGATGTCGCGGGTGGGAATGCCGTCCGTGCTGCCGGTGAGCATGGCGCGGATGTGGCGTTCGACGGCGGCGCCGAGGTCACGCGGGGTGCCGGCGCTCTCCTCGCCGAGGTCTTCGGCGGGTTCGGAGAGTTCGGCGGCGACGATGTCCGCGGTGATGGTTTCCTGCGGCGTGAGGGCGGCGAGGCGGCGCATGAGGTTTTCGAGTTCGCGCACGTTGCCGGGCCAGCGGTAGCGGCGGAGTTCATCGACCGCGCCCTGGTCCAGCACCTTGCCGCCGAGGCCGCTGGCGCGGGCGCGATCGAGGAAGTGGCGGGCGAGGACGGCGATGTCCTCCGCGCGTTCGCGCAAGGGCGGCAGGCGGATGGGGACGACGTTGAGGCGGTAATAGAGGTCCTCGCGGAACTGGCCGGCGCGAATGGCCTGGCGCAGGTCCCGATGGGTGGCGGCGACGATGCGGACATTGGCGCGGATGGGGGCGCGGCCGCCGACGGAGGTGAATTCGCCTTCCTGGAGGACGCGCAGCAGGCGGGTTTGCGCCTCGGGCGGCATGTCGCCGATCTCGTCGAGGAACAGCGTGCCGGCGGCGGCCTGTTCGAAGCGGCCCTGGCTGCGGTTGTGCGCGCCGGTGAAGCTGCCGCGTTCATGGCCGAAGAGTTCACTTTCGATGAGTTCGCGCGGGATGGCGGCCATGTTGATGGCGACGAAGGGGCCGCCGCGGCGGCGGCCGTAATCGTGCAGCGCGCGGGCCACCAGTTCCTTGCCGGTGCCGGATTCGCCGTTGACCATGACGGTGAGGTCCGTGGTGGTGAGGCGGGCGATGGTGCGGTAGATTTCCTGCATCGCCTGGCTGCGGCCGATCAGCGGGAGCTTCTCGTCGCCGTCCTTGGGCTCGATGCCTTCCTCGCCGGGGGGCGCGGGGACGGCGAGCGCGCGGGCGACGACGGCGAGCAGTTCGGCGAGATCGAAGGGTTTCGGCAGGTATTCGAACGCGCCGCGCTGGGCGGCCTTGACCGCGGTCATCAGCGTCGATTGCGCGGACATGACGATGACGCGGAGTTCCGGGCGGCAGCGCTTGATGCGCGGCAGCAGGTCCAGGCCGTTATCGTCCGGCATGACCACGTCCGTGATCACAAGATCGCCCTCGCCTTCCTCCACCCAGCGCCAGAGCATGTTGGCAGAGCCGGTGGCGCGGACCTGGTATCCGCTGCGGCCGAGCGCCTGGGTGAGGACTGTGCGGATGGAGCGGTCATCGTCAGCGACGAGGACGGTTGGCAGGGTCATAGAGACCGGTTGCGGCAAGACGGGGCGATGCGCGGGAAAAGCCTAGCTGTCAAAACGATCTTCCAGATAGATGGGCAGGAACACACGGAACTCC
>CAZZYR010000475.1:0-2168 GCA_964658235.1 uncultured Acetobacteraceae bacterium
AGGGGATTTGTTGCGGGCGCGGGTGATTGCGTTTAGCGCGGGGGCGAAATGAATAAAAGTTTTTTGGTTCTTTTTTTCAAAAAAGAACGGCTTTCTTACTGGGGGTCCGCAGAGACCGCAGCGCCGGCGCCGCCGCGGACGTCGTGGGCGCCGAAGAGGGTGGCGCCGTGTTCGGGGCGGGCGTTGAGGGGGAGGTAGCCGTCTTCGCCGAAGGAGTTGGTGGGGGAGATGGCGGGGCTGCCGGCGAGGATGGCTTCGGCGACGCCCCAGTAGCCGCGATCCTTGAAGGTGTAGCCACGGGATTCGAGGAGGGCGCGGGTGTCGGGGGAGAGGGCGCCGCGTTCGATTTCGACGACGTCCGGGGTGCCTTGCATGTGGATGCGGGGGGCGTCGATGGCTTCCTGGACGGTCATGCCGTGGTCGATGACGTTGATGATGGATTCGAGCGTGATGGTGATGATGCGGCTGCCGCCGGGGGAGCCGGTGACCATGACGAGGTGGCCATCCTTGGTGACGATGGTGGGGGTCATGGAGCTGAGGGGGGTTTTGCCGGGGGCGATGGCGTTGGCGACGCCCTGGACGAGGCCGAACATGTTGGGTGTGCCGGGTTTGGAGGTGAAATCGTCCATTTCGTCATTCAGGACGATGCCGGTGCCGGGGGCGACCTTGGCGGCGCCGAACCAGTTGTTGAGCGTGTAAGTGACGGAGACGGCGTTGCCGGCGGCGTCCACGACGGAGAATTGCGTGGTCTGGGCGCCTTCTTTGGTGACGGCGCGGCTGGCGTCCGGGATAGGGATTTGGCTGGTGGGGGTGGCGCGGACGGGGTCCATGCTGTCGCGAATGGTTTTTGCGTGTGCGGGGCTGAGGAGTTCGGCGGTGGGGTTGACGATGAAGGCGGGGTCGCCCAGGCGGTTGTTGCGATCGATGAAGGCGTGGCGCATGGCTTCGGCGAGGACGTGGACTTCGGCGGCGGAATGGAAGCCCATGGATTTCAGATCGTAGCCTTGCAGGATCTGGAGGATTTCGCAGAGCGTGACGCCGCCTGAGCTGGGGGGCGGGGCGGAGATGATGGTGTAGCCGCGATAGGTGCATGTGACGGGGGGGAGTTCGCGGACCTTATAGGCGGCGAAATCGGCGTCCGTGAGCAGGCCGCCGCCGGCCTGGTCCGCCTTTGCGATGAGGTGGCCGATTTCGCCGTGGTAGAAGGCGCGGTCCGGGCCTTGCAGGCTGATGAGGGTGAGGGTTTTGGCGAGTTCGGGCTGGGTGAGGTGGTCGCCGGGCTGCAGGGGCGTGGTGTTGTGGAGGAAGATGGCGGCGGCGGCGGGATCTCCGGCGAGCTGGGGGGTGGCGACCTGGAAGATGCCGGCGTCGCCCTGGGACAGCGTAAAACCGAAATTGGCGAGGTGGATGGCGGGCGCCATGAGGGTGGCGCGCGGGAGGGTGCCATAATGCGCGCGGGCGTATTCCAGGCCGGCGGGGGAGCCGGGGGTGCCGACGGAGGCCCAGCTGTCGGTGGATTTGCCGGGGATGATGTGGCCGGAGGGGTCCTGCATCATGGTGGCGGTGGCGGCGAGCGGGGCGTGTTCGCGGAAATCGAGGAAGGTGGTTTTGCCGTTGGCGAGGCGGATGGTCATGAAGCCGCCGCCGCCGAGGTTGCCGGCTTCGGGGTAGGTGACGGCCAGCGCGTAACCGACGGTGACGGCGGCATCGATGGCGTTGCCGCCCTGGCGGAGGATGGCGGCGCCGGCTTCGGAGGCGAGGCGCTGGGCGGAGACGACCATGCCGGTGCGGGAGGCGACGGGGGCGGGGTCGGCCGCGAGGGCGGGGGTGGCGAGGAGGAGGGTGACGAGCGCGATTTTGTGCATTGCGACAGGCTAGCCCGAGGCGGGGTGGGCGTGCCAGGGCTGGAAGAGGCCGATGTCCCACTCCAACGCGCAGGTGCCGGCGAAGGCGGGACGGATGGTGAGCAAGTGGAAAAGGAAGGTCTTCTTTTTTGAAAAAAAGAAGCAAAAAACTTTTGTCAGCGCTGTCGCGAACCCCATGGATAAAAGTTTTTCGGTCATTTTTTTTCAAAAAAGGACTGCTTGCTTTCTCATCCCGGCATCGAAATGTCCGTCAAGCGCTTGTACTCCTCTTGCGCGAAACGATCCGTCATGCCGGCGACGTAG
>CAZZYR010000476.1:0-2154 GCA_964658235.1 uncultured Acetobacteraceae bacterium
ACAGCACTGACAAAAGTTTTTTGCTTCTTTTTTCCAAAAAAGAAGGCCTTGCCTTACTCCCTTGTCTGCCCCGTCCCCGTCACCTGATACCGGAAGCACGTCAACTGCTCCGGCCCCACCGGCCCGCGCGCATGGATACGGCCCGTGGCGATGCCGATCTCGGCGCCGAAGCCGAATTCGCCGCCGTCGCAGAATTGGGTCGACGCGTTCCAGATGGCCACCGCGCTGTCCGTGGCGGCGAGGAAGGTGCTGGCGGCGTCTTCATCTTCGGTGATGATGGCGTCCGTGTGGGCGCTGCCGTGGCGGTCTATGTGGGCGAGGGCGGCGGGTAGATCATCCACGACGGCGATGCTGAGGATGGCGTCCAGCCATTCGGTGTCGAAGTCCGTGTCCGTGGCGGGGGAGAGGCTGGGGACGAGAACGCGCGCGCGGGCGTCTGCGCGAAAGGTGCAGTGCAGGGCAGCAAGATCGGCGACGAGGAGAGGGAGCAGGGTGGGGGCGATGGCTGCGTCGATGAGGAGGGTTTCGGTGGCGCCGCAGATGCCGGTGCGGCGCATCTTGGCGTTGGCGAGGATGGCGCGGGCCATGGCGGGGTTGGCGGCCGCGTGGATGTAGGTGTGGCAGAGGCCTTCGGCGTGGGCGAGGACGGGGACGCGGGCTTCTGCCTGGACGCGTTGGACGAGGGATTTGCCGCCGCGGGGGATGATGAGGTCAATCAGGCCGGAGGCGGCGAGCATGTCGGCGACGAAACTGCGGTCCGTGCCGGGGGCGATCTGGACGCAGGCGGGGGGCAGGCCGGCGGTGGTGAGGCCTTCGGCGATGGCGGCGTTGATGGCGCCGGCGGAGGCGAAGCTTTCGGAGCCGCCGCGCAGGATGACGGCGTTGCCGGATTTCAGGCAGATGCCGGCGGCGTCGGCACCGACGTTCGGGCGGCTTTCGTAGATCATGCCGATCACGCCGATAGGGGCGGGCACGCGGCGGATGCGCAAGCCGTTCGGGCGGGTCCAGTCGGCGAGCGTGCGGGAAAGCGGGTCCGGCAGGGCCGCGATGTCTTCCAGCCCGGCGGCCATGGCTTCGATGCGGGGCGGGGTGAGGGTGAGGCGGTCCCGGAAGGCGGCGCTGGCCTGGCTGGCGGCGAGGTCGGCTGCGTTTGCGGCGGCGATGGCGGGCGCGTGGCGGCGTATGGCGGCGGCGGCTTCACGCAAGGCGGCATCGCGTGTGGCGGCGGGTGTGCGGGCGAGGGTGCGGGCGGCGGCGCGGGCGGCACGGCCGATCGTTTCGATATCCGGCGATGCAGGGAAGGCCACGTCCATGGCGGCAGACTAGGGCGCGGCGCGGCGGCTGGCAAAGCGGGCATGTTGCATTGCACGTGCGACGGGCCACTGGCATGAGACGTTTGGACCAGCCTGCCTCCTCAGAGAAGGATTTCCTCATGACCAAGCTCGCGACCCTGCCCGCGCTGACCGCCGCCGCGCTGCTGCTGCCGGCGTGCGCGCAAATCCTGCAAGCCGCCTGGGTGCCCCCGACGCATGATCCGGCGAAGGTGAAGCCGGGCACCTATAATGTGGAGCCGTATCACACGCAGGTGCTGTTCAGCGTGCTGCATTTCGGGTTCACCAACTACTACGGCAATTTTTCGAACGCGACGGGCACGCTGAGCGTGGTGCCGAAGAAGCCGTCCGCAATGGTGGTCAACATCAGTGTGCCGGTCAGCAGTGTTTCAACGACGAGCACAAAGCTTGATGAGGAGCTGAAGAGCGCGGATTGGCTGGATGCGGCGCATTATCCGAACATGGTGTTCCGCTCGACAAGCGTGACGCCGACGGGGCCGGCGACGGCAGACGTGGCGGGCACGCTGACGTTGCACGGGGTGACGAAGCCGCTGGTGCTGCATGCGACGTTCAACGGCGCGGGCGTGAACATGCTGGACAGCAAGGAGACGATTGGGTTTCAGCTGACGGGTACGCTAAAACGGACGGCGTTCGGGGTGAGCAAGTATGCGCCGCTGGTGAGCGATGACGTGACGCTGATGATTGCGGCGGCGTTCGAGAAGGCTTGAAGGAAGGAAGCAGTTCTTTTTTGAAAAAAAGAACCAAAAAACTTTTGTCTATTTAGTCCGCGACAGCACTGACAAAAGTTTTTTGCTTCTTTTTT
>CAZZYR010000477.1:0-2148 GCA_964658235.1 uncultured Acetobacteraceae bacterium
CGTTCGGGTAGCCACAATCCTCCTCGACATGCGGGATTGGCGACCGGACCCAAAGCCCCGCTCATGCTGTTGTCCATCCTCAGACAACGCCCGACTTCCTTGCCCGCGTTACGGGGTGTATGTTCCCGCCTTGAAGACGTGAGGCCTGTCGCAATGCGGAAACATCTAGCGTTTTGGCTGGCGGTCACTGCTGGACAGGCAGCCGCAACCCCACTGACACTCTATCAAGCCGACAAGGATCCCTTGGAAGTGCCAGGCTCCGGGCCCGTCGTCGCCTGTGGCGGCGCCTGCACCAAGCCGCCCGCGGCCCCGCCCACCCCAAAATTCGGTTTCGAGTATGGGCTCGAAGTGTCCGGCACAGTGGCCGCCTCCAACCACGGCAGCGCGGTGGGCGGCGCCGTCTCCGGCTGGGTCAAACCGGACAACCTCCCCGTCACCCTCTATTTCGACGTCGAACGTTACGCCCCCTTCGGCCGCCAACGCTGGTAGGCCCAAACTTTTTCCCGCCGACTCCGCAACAGCGCCCCCAAACGTTTTTTGCTTCTTTTTTCAAAAAAGAAGGCCTTGCCTTACACTTTCCTTACCAGGGGACACCCGCTCTCCGCCGGCGCCGCATCCTCCGCCGCCGTCGTCGAGACGAGCTTGTACACATCCCATTCGCCCGCGCTCTCCGCCGGCGTCTTCACCTGGAACAGCAGCGCGGGGAACATCCCCCGCCCGTCATGCCGGATGCTGCCTTGCCCAAACGCGTCGTCATTCGTGGGTGTTGCCTTCATTCTGGCAACCAGCGAGGCAGGATCGGACCGCGCATTGGCCACGCCGGCGGCGGACATCGCCTTGAGGAAATGCAGCGCGCCCGCGTAACAGCCCGCCTGGATCATGTCCGGATAGCCGGGCGGTGCCTGCTTTTCCATCAGCCGCTTCGTGAAGGCGCGCGTGCGCTCGTTCAGGTCCCAGTAGAAGCTCTCCGTCAGGTATAGCCCGCCGGCCAAATCCAGCCCAAGCAGATGCACGTCCGGCAACTGCATCAGCAGGCAGGCCAGCCGCATCTGGTCTGCCACCCCCGTTGCATGAGCCTGCCGGACGCAGGCGGACACGTCCGCTCCGGCATTGGCCAGGCCGAGCACGGCCGCGCCACTTTGCTGGGCCTGCCGCAGCAGCTCGCCAAAATCCGTAGTCTTCGGAAAGTCGTAGGCGGCGGCGCCTTCGATTCGGCCACCGGCTTCTATCACGTAGCGCGTTGTCTCGGCTTCAAGCTGGCGCCCGAACGTGGTCCCCGCGGTCAGGAAGAACCATGTGCTGCCGCCGGCCTGGGTGAACGCGCCGCCGGTGGAGCGCGCCAGCATCGCCGTGTCGTAGGACCAGTGAATGGTGTTTGGCGAACAGGCGCTGCCGGTCAGCGCCGTTGTGCCCGCGCCGCAATCGACAAAGACGCGGTTCTTCTCGCGCGCCACCGCGCTCACCGCCAGCGCCACATCCGTGTTCGGCACGTCCAGGATCAGGTCCACTCCATCGTGGTCGAACCAATGCGCTGCAATCGAAGCGCCGCGCGCGGCGTCGTTGCGGTGATCCGCGCTCACCACGTCGATGTCGAACGCAGGGCTGGCGTTGGCGCCAAACTCTGCCGCCGCCAGCCGCGTGCAGGCGATGGATCCCGGGCCGGCGATGCCGCCGTACGGTCCGGACAGATCAGTCATCACGCCCAGGCGCACCATTGGCCGAGATTGCGCCCAGGCCCGCGTTGCCGTCAGGGAAGCGCCCAAGGCTCCGGCCATCAGGTCACGCCGCTTCATGCCACCTCCGTGCCGCCTGCTGAGACTGCGTCGGCGGCCCGGATCAGGCAAGGATCAAGACGCACCTGTTTGCGCGCGCCCGCGAACAATCGTAAATGCCGCACTAAGTAAGGACTCAGCCCCGAACCCATGACTGCCAAAAGCTGCTCCGCGGCACTTCTCGCCGCCCTGGCGCTCGGCGGATGCGGCGTTGGCCCCCGGTATCACCGCCCGGCCCTGGACGTGCCGGCCAGCTTCAGCAGCCAGGCGTCCACTCCCAAAGCGGAACCGCCCCGCACGGATTGGTGGCGCGGCTTCGGCGTGCCCGAACTGGACCGGCTGATGGACGCGGCCGCCGCCGCCAGCCCGGACGTGC
>CAZZYR010000478.1:0-2148 GCA_964658235.1 uncultured Acetobacteraceae bacterium
TTTGAAAAAAAGAACCAAAAAACTTTTTTCAGTGCTGTCGCGGACTCAATGGACGAAAATCTCGGCAATTCGGGGTACGGCGTCCAACCTCGATCCGTCGGCAAACGAGTGCATTGACCGGGTTGAATTTATGCTGTAGCGTTTAACAGAATGCGGCTAACGTTCGATCCGGCGAAAAATGATCGGAACATTGCGGAGCGCGGCCTGGCGTTTGGACTGGTGGCGGCGCTTGACTGGGAAACGGCGCTGACGGTCGAGGATGTGCGCCGCGATTATGGAGAGAGGCGTTTCCTAGTGGCGGCGCTGCTTGATGCGCGCCTGCATATCGCGGTTGTTACAATGCGCGGGGATGCCGTTCACGTCATCAGTTTTCGAAAGGCGAGCAAGAGGGAGGCTCGGTGGTATGAAGAAACTCAAGGCTGATCTGCCCGATGAAGACAATCCGGAGTGGACGGAGGCTGACTTTCGGAGGGCACGTCCGGCACTGGAGGTGATGTCCGAAGTGTTTGGGGCAGCGGCGGCGGAAACGTTGAAGCGGGGAAGAGGACGGCCGGCGAAGGAAGATCGCAAGGTCAACCAGACCTTGCGGCTGGATCAGGACGTTTTGGAAGCGTATCGGCACGAGGGCAGCGGCTGGCAGACGCGGATCAACGAGGTGCTGCGGGCGAACATGCCGACGCGTGGTAAGTAAGGGATTTAACGGACAGAAGTTTTTTGCTTCTTTTTTTGCAAACAAGAAGGCCTTGCTTTCCTCGGTCGCAGCGCGTGAAGTGGTTCACATGACCGATGATCCAGATGATCGTGTTCCTGCGGCCTGGGTTGACGCGCTGGCGCGGGCGGATGCGGACGTAGCGGCGGGGCGGCTGGTCTCGGCGGCGGCAGTACGCCAGAAGGCGCTGAAGCGGTTTCCCTGGTTAAAAGGTGACACACCGCTTCCGGTTGGGAAGCGGGTTGAGCCTGGGCGCTGATCCGGTATTCCGCTGAGGCGGATGCGCTCCTCGACGGGCTTTACGACTTCTACGAGTTTAAGGGTCGCGCACAGGCCATTGTGAATTTGAGCCGGGCCATGGCGGAGGCGGAGGCGATCATCCTGCAGGAGCCGGAGGCGGGACGCGCTGCGCCACGGCCATATCCGCGCCTAGTCAAAGCTGGGCGGCTCTGGATATTCGTCCGCAGGTATTGGATCGCTTATGCACCGGCACGCCCGCCTGTCATTCTGGCGGTGTTTCATGACTCGGCAGATATTGCCGGCCGTCTTGGTGACTGAACCGTTCGAGTAGCGCACGGGGTTCAAGGCCGCTGGCACGCAAGGCGCGGAGCGTTTGGGCGCTGTCGCGTTTGCTGAGGCGGCGGCCGGCGGGGTCGAGAAGGATGCGGTGGAACGCGTAGCGGGGGGTGGGCAGATCCAGCAGGTGCTGGAGAAGGCGGTGGAGGTGGGTGGCGTCGCGGAGGTCGGTGGCGCGGGTGACGAGGGTGATGGACTGGGCAGCGTCGTCGAGGGTGGCGCAGAGGTGGTAGCTGGCGGGGGCGTCGCGGCGGGCGAGGACGGCGTCGCCGAAGATGGCGGGGGTGGCGGGGACGGGGCCCAAGGCTTCGTCGTGGAAGGTGAGGGCGGGGGCGCCGCGGAGGGCGGCCTGCATGTTGAGGCGCCAGACATGGGGGTGATTGGCGTGGAGGCGGGCGGATTGAATGCTGGCGGGCAGGGCGCGGCAGGTGCCGGGGTAGAGCGGGGCGCCGTCAGGGCCGTGCGGGGCGTGGGCTGAGTTGGCGGCTTCCCGGACTACGTCGGCGCGGCTGCAGAAGCAGGGGTAGAGGAAGCCGCGGGCGCGGAGTGAGTCCAAGGCGGCCTGGTAGATCGGCAGGCGGTTGGACTGGACCAGGGGGTCGCCGTCCCAGTCCAGGCCGAGCCAGTGGAGGTCTTCCTGGAGGGCGGTGGTGAACGCCGGGCGGCAGCGGGCGGGATCGATATCCTCGATGCGAAGGAGGAAGCGGCCGCCGGCGTCCCGGGCGCGGGACCAGGCGGTCCAGGCGGCAAAGGCGTGGCCGAGATGGAGGAGGCCGGTGGGGCTAGGGGCGAACCGTGTGATCACGCCGGTCATGACAAACCCATGAAACAATTCACCGCTGTTCGAGTCTCCCGCTGCCCGC
>CAZZYR010000479.1:0-2148 GCA_964658235.1 uncultured Acetobacteraceae bacterium
CTGCGACCGATCGGTCGTCACCGCGGTACGGAAGCCGTCGAACACCGCGGCGGGGCGGCGCTGGGCGGGCGGGCAAGGATGCGGCCGGCGGACCTGCTGGGGGCGATGCGCGACGCGGGGGGCGGCGCATTGCCGATTGTGGTGGTGGTCAATCTGCTGGTTGGCGCGATCCTGGCGTTTGTGGGCGCGGTGCAATTGCGGAAATTTGGCGCGGATATCTACGTGGCCAATCTGGTGGGCGTGGCGGTTGTGCGGGAGATGGCCGCGCTGATGACGGCCATTGTGATGGCGGGGCGAACGGGTGGCGCATATGCGGCCGAGATTGCCAGCATGCAGGGCAGCGGCGAGCTGGACGCGCTACGCGCCATTGGCATTCCCATCCAGGATTACCTGATCCTGCCGCGCACGTTGGCGCTGACGGCGATGATGCCGCTGCTGTATTTGTATGGCAGCGCGGCGGGGATTTTGGGCGGCTTCGTGGTGGCCATCGCCATGCTGCATATCTCGGCGGCGGGCTTCCAGGTGCAGTTGCTGGGCGCGGTTGGGGGCGGCCAGATGCTGTTCGGGCTGTGCAAGAGCGTCGCGTTCGGGGGGCTGGTGGCGTTGCTCGGCTGCCAGATTGGGATGCAGGCGGGACGGAGCGCGGCGGATGTGGGGCATGCCGCGACGCGGGCGGTGGTGGCGGGAATTGTGGGTGTGATTGCGCTGGACGCGGTTTTTGCCGTTTGCGCGAATGCGCTGAATTTTTGATGCCGTTGGGGGATGAGGCTGGTTCGCCGAAACTTCGGGTGCGTGGCCTGGCGGTGGGATATGGCGCGAAGCCGGTGCAGCATGGGATCGATTTCGAGGTGCGCGCGGGCTCCATCTTTGCGATCATGGGGGGCAGCGGCTGCGGGAAAAGCACGCTGCTGAAGGCGTTGATCGGGCTGCTGCGCCCCAGCGTAGGGCGCGTGCTGTTTGGCGCGGAGGATTACTGGGCGGCGGGCGAGGCGCGGCGAGCGGAGATTGGCCGGCGCTTCGGCGTGCTGTTCCAGGGCGGGGCGCTGTGGAGCTCCATGAGTGCGGCGCAGAACGTTGCTTTGCCACTGGAGATGTTTTCCGGATTGGGTGCGGCCGATATCGCGGCGCTGGTGCGGTTGAAGCTGGCGCTGGTGGGTCTGGACGCCGGCGGGGACGCAATGCCGGCCGATTTGAGCGGCGGGATGAACAAGCGGGTGGGGCTGGCGCGCGCGCTGGCGCTGGAGCCGGACATGCTATTTCTGGATGAGCCGTCGGCGGGGCTGGATCCGATTTCCTCCAGGCGGTTGGACGATCTGATCCAGGTGCTGCGGGACGGGCTGGGCGTGACGGTGGTGATGGTTAGCCACGAATTGCCGAGCCTGCTGGCAATTGCCGATGACGGGATCTTCCTGGATGCGGAGACGCAGATGCCGATTGCGCACGGGGCGCCGGCGACGCTCCGCGATACGTGTGCGCACCCGACTGTGCGCGCGTTCATGCATCGCGACCTGATGCAAGGTTCTGGGGGAGTTGCACGTGGCTGAAGGCAGATCGGTGGCCGTGGGTATCTTCGTACTGGGCGGGTTTGCCTTGGGCACGGTGGCCATCTTGCTGTTCGGGGGGATGCGGGTGTTCACCAAAACGGTGGCGGCGGTGGCGTATTTTCCCGGATCCGTGGCGGGGCTGTCGGTGGGGGCGCCGGTGACCTTCCGCGGGGTGAAGGTGGGTTCGGTGAAAAGCATGCGGGTTCATATGCAGTTGTCGGATCTGCGGGCTGTGATCCCGGTGTATCTGGAGCTGGATCCCGGGCAGCTGACCTGGACGGATGGAACGCCGGCACCGGGCGATGGAGAACTCCGCCGCGCGGTACAGGCAGGTTTGCGGGCGCAGCTTGTGGCGCAGAGCCTGGTGACGGGGCAGCTTGCGGTGGATCTGGATTTCCGGCCCGCGCTGGCGCAGCCGCAAACGGCTGGTTCCGGTGGGCAGGGGAATGCGGCCAGCGTGGTGGAGATCCCGACCGTGTCATCGGACATGCAGCCTCTGAAGGATCAGTTGACGGCGCTGAACCTGAAGGCGTTGGCCGATAAAGCCTCCGTCGTGCTGACGGATTTGCAGCGCATCCTGGACGAGTTCGCCGGAAAGGCAGCG
>CAZZYR010000480.1:0-2140 GCA_964658235.1 uncultured Acetobacteraceae bacterium
GGCCTTGTCTACTCGGTCTATTCCTTTGCCTCGCCTTTCATGGAGACCGGCCTGTTCGGCATCTACGCCGGCACTGGCGAGGATGAAGCCGCCGAACTTGTCCCGGCCACGCTCGAAGAACTCCACCGCGTCCAGATCGACGCGAACGAGGCTGAACTCCGCCGCGCCAAAGCCCAGGTCAAAGCCAGCCTGCTGATGAGCATGGAAAGCACCGGCAGCCGCTGTGAGCAGCTCTCCCGCCAGATGCAGATTTTTGGTCGGATCATCCCGGCCGCCGAAACGGTGGCCAAGCTGGAGGCGGTCACGGTGGAAGACATCCGCCGCGCCGCCACCCGCATCTTCCGCGGCACGCCCACGCTCGCGGCGATGGGGCCCGCGCAGAGTGTGCCCAGCCTGTCGGACATCACTCTGCGGCTGGCCGCATGAGCCTGGACCTGCTGCAGGCGCTCCTGGGCAGCGCCAAGACGGCCGGCGCCGAACGCGCGGACGCCATCCTGGTCGGCCGCACCTCGCTCAGCGTGGAGCGCCGTCTGGGCCAGACGGAAACGCTGGAACGCTCGGAGAGCAAGGACCTCGGCCTGCGCGTCTTCTGCGGCGCCAAGTCCGCCATCGTCTCTGCCAGCAGTGTCGATCCGGCCCGCTTCGCCGCGCTCGCCGAACGCGCCGTCGCCATGGCCCGCGTGGTGCCGGATGACGTGCTCGCGGACCTGAGCGAGGACGCCGCCGCGCCTGCGGACGCAAGCTTTCTGGACTTGGTTGATCCCGGCGAGCCCGCCGTGGAAGCCCTCATCGCCCGCGCCGAAGCCGCCGAAGCCGCGGCCTTGGCCGTCACCGGCGTCACCAACTCCGAAGGCGGCAGCGCAGGGTTCGGCCGCACGGAGATGTATCTGGCCACGTCGGCCGGTTTCGCCGGCAGCTACGCCCGCAGCTACCACTCCCATTCCGCCAGCGTCATCGCCGGCGCCGGCACGTCCATGCAGCGGGATTACGACTATCACGGCGCCGTCCACCTGGCGGACCTGGACGATCCCGCCGCCATCGGCCACAGCGCCGGCGAGCGCGCCGTCTCCCGCCTCAATCCCACCCGCCCGAAAACCGGCCAGATGCCGGTGGTCTTCGATCCACGCGTCTCTTCCAGCCTCGTCAGCCACCTCTCCGGCGCCATCAACGGCGCCAGCGTCGCGCGCGGCACCAGCTTCCTCAAGGACCGCATGGGCCAGCGCCTGTTTCGCGCCGGCGTTCACATCAAAGACGACCCGCATCGCATCCGCGCCAGCCGCTCCGGCACTTTCGATGCCGAGGGCGTGCCCACCCGCCCCCGCACGCTAATCGAGGACGGCGTGCTGACCACCTGGATCCTGGACAGCCGCAGCGCCCGTCAGCTCGGCCTACGCACCACCGGCCACGCCAGCCGCGGCACCGGCGGCCCGCCCGGCCCATCGGCTACTAACCTTTACATGGAAGCCGGCGAACCCACGCCCGCCGAGCTGATGGCTGATATCGAGCTCGGCATCTATGTGACCGAACTGATCGGCATGGGCATCAACGGCATGACCGGCGACTACAGCCGCGGCGCCGCCGGTTTTTTGATCCGCAACGGCGCGCTGGCTGAACCTGTGGCTGAGATCACGATCGCTGGAAACTTGAATGATATGTTTGCGGTGTTGGTGCCGGCAAACGATTTGAAGTTCCGTCGTGGGACGGATGCGCCGACCATTCGGGTGGATGGGATGACGGTGGCGGGAGCGTAAGGAAGAAAGCGTTCTTTTTTTAAAAAAGAACCGCTTCCTTCGGATGCCGCAGCCGCCAGTGCCGCGCTATATCGACACGCCGGCAAACCCATACATGTTCATGCTTCAAGACGTAATCCATGAAGCGCTCCAGCGCCGCGATGCGGCCCGGGCGGCCGGCAAGCCGGCAATGCAGCCCAACTGAAAGCATTTTTGGCGTCTGCGCGCCTTCGGCGTAGAGCGTGTCGAAGCTATCGCGCAGATAGGTGAAAAACTGGTCGCCACTGTTGAAGCCTTGTGCGGTGGCGAAGCGCATGTCGTTCGTGTCCAGCGTGTAGGGCACGATCAGATGCGGCCGGCCGGCGGCCTCGGTCCAGTAAGGAAGATCGTCCGCGTAGGAATCCGAATCG
>CAZZYR010000481.1:0-2131 GCA_964658235.1 uncultured Acetobacteraceae bacterium
TGGTTCTTTTTTTCAAAAAAGAACCGCTTCCTTGACTGGCCTCTCCCGCATCATCCTTGCCGCCTCCGCGGGCAACGCCCTCGAGTATTACGACTTCACTGTCTTCGGCTATTTCGCCCAGCAGATCGCCGCCACCTTCTTCCCATCCTCGGACCCCCGCGCCGGCCTCCTTCTCACCTTCGGCACCTACGGCGTCTCCTTCCTTGCCCGCCCCTTCGGCGCCGCCATCCTCGGACGATACGCGGACCGCAGCGGCCGCCGCGCGTCCCTGACCCTCTCCATTGTGCTCATGACAATCGGCACCGCGCTGATGGCGCTGATGCCTGGATACGCCAGCATCGGCAGCTGGGCGGCGCTCGGCATCCTCGCCGCCCGGCTCATCCAGGGCTTCTCCGCCGGCGGTGAGTTCGGCAGCGCCACCGCCTTCATGATCGAGCACGCCGGGCGACGCGCCGGCTTCTTCGGCAGCTTCCAATTCATCAGCCAGGCCGTCTCCGCCATCCTCGGCTCCGGCGTCGCCTGGCTGATCACCGCACTCCTGTCGCCGCACGATGTTGGTTCCTGGGGCTTCCGGCTGCCCTTCGTCCTCGGCCTGCTGATCGGGCCCGTCGGCTGGTATGTCCGCCGCCACGTGGACGAGACGCCGCCGTTTCGCGCCCTAGTCCAAGCCGGCGCGCCGGCGATGCGCCTGCGGGACCATCCGCTGCAGGTCGCACTTGCCGCCTGCCTGGTGGCCGGGGGCACCGCCAGCACCTACATCACCATCTACCTGCCCACCTACATCAACCGCCATTTGCATGTGGCGGTATCGTCCAGCTTCGCGGTGACGTTCCTGGCCTCCGCGGCCCCTCTCGTCGTCACGCCGTTCGCCGCCATCCTGTCTGACCGCTGGGGGCGCGGCCGCGTCATGCTGCCGATGGTGGCTGCCCTCGGCCTGGCTGCCTGGCCGGCGATCCTGCTGGTGATCGCCCACCCAACTGCCGCCGTGCTTGCGGCCGTCTTCGTCGGGCTGAACGTGCTGCGTGCCGCCTACACCGCGCCGTGCGCCGCGCTTCTGTCGGAAATGTTTCCGGTGGCCATCCGGGCGGCGGGCATGTCGCTCGGCTACACGCTCGGCGTGGTCGTGTTCGGCGGTTTCGCCCAACTGATCATGGAATGGCTGATCGGCGCCACCGGGCGGCTGGACGTGCCCGGGTTCTATCTGGCCGCAACCTCCGCCATCAGTCTGGCAGCTCTGCTCGCGATCGTGCGGCGGACCCGCCAGTCTCCATAGCATGCACCGTCTGGCTCAACGTGGCCGACGCGGCCCGCAGGCCTGAAAGCTGTGCGTCCACCTCACTCAGGCCATCCTGGTAGCTCATCAGAGAATGCCCCAGCCCGGCGACACCAACACCCAGTTCCGCCATGGCAAACCGCCAATCGCTCAACGCCCGCTTTTGGTCCGCGACCGCGTCCTGCAACGCCTCCAAGGCGCGGCGCAGCCTGTCCTGCTCGCGCACCCTAGCCGACGCCACCGGAAAAGGAATCACTGTCGCGTCGGCCATCTGCGCTTTCCCCAACTCTGCTATGCCCCGTCTCTTTGAACAGAAATTTTTCTAGAAATAAAGACAAATTTCATAAAAGCACGTGGCCGCCGACGAGCCGCACCACGACAACCATGGCCAGCAGCGCAATCACCACCACGGAAATCACCCAGCGCAGCGCCATATAGCCCGCCGGCATCAGTCCCACCCGGTTCGCCCGATGCTCCACCACCAGCACGGCGATAAATCCAGCGATGACCATGGCTAGGCCCACCAAAGCCTGGATGTAGATGGATGCCAAAACAGCTGCCCAGCCGATCAGCGCCGGCACCACGCCCAGCACCAGCCGGGTGCGCACCGCCCGCTCCTCCTCACGCTCGCCGAGCATGAACCCCCAATGGACCGCGCCGAGGAAGGACATGATCACCGCGCCGTAGCCCACCAGGGCCTGCGTGGCGCGCAAGGCGGGGTCTGGCGCGCCGCCGACAGCGGCGAAGCCGAACAACACGAACGGGATGACGCCTGCGGCGCCTAGGATGATGGCGAGAGGGGGTAGGGAGCGGAACATCCAGAAACCTCCGAAGAATGGGGCTCTGCCCCAAACCCCG
>CAZZYR010000482.1:0-2131 GCA_964658235.1 uncultured Acetobacteraceae bacterium
CGCTTTGCTGTTCAGCAGCGCGGTTGCCACCTTCATGGCCCAGCGTGTCCTGCAACCCATCCGCCGCCTCGCCCGCCTCGCCGCCAATCCCGCGTCCGATGAAGCCGGCAGCCTCGGCATCCAGGAACTGGACGAGGTCGCCGCCGCGCTGCGCCAAAGTCTGGCGGACCGCCAGGCGGCCATGGACGCGCTGCGCGCCCTGAACGACGATTTGGAGACGCGAATCCGCCAGGAGACCGCTGCCCGGCTCCAGGCCCAATCCCAGCTTGCCCAGGCCCAGCGCATGGAGGCGCTCGGCCAGCTTGCCGGCGGCATCGCGCATGATTTCAACAACGTGCTCCAGGCCGTCACCGGCGGCCTCAGCCTGATCCAGCGCCGCGCGGCGGACCCGGATGCCGTGCGCCGGCTCTCCGCCATGGCCGTGGACGCCGCCGCCAGGGGTGCCGCCATCACCGGCCGCCTGCTCACCTTCGCCCGCCGCGGTGAACTCGCCGCCGTGCCCGTCTCGCCCGCGGCACTGCTGGATGCCATGCGGGACATCCTGGCCCATACGCTAGGCGCCGGCATCGATATCCACGTTGATGCCCCACCCGGCATCCCGGACCTGCTTGCGGACAAGGCCCAACTGGAAACCGCGCTGATCAACCTCGCCGTCAATGCGCGGGACGCGATGCCGGATGGCGGCCGTCTGACGCTGGCCGCCGCCGCGGAAATTATCGCCGAACCGCCCCATCCTGCCAGCCTGCGCCCCGGCCGCTATGTCAGAATCTCCCTGGCCGACGCCGGCACCGGCATGGCCCCGCCAGTGCTCGCCCGCGCCAGCGAACCCTTCTTCACCACCAAGCCGCCCGGCCAGGGCACCGGCCTTGGCCTCGCCATGGCCCGCGGCTTCGCCGAACAATCTGGCGGCGCCATGGTCATCACCAGCATTGAAGGCAGTGGCACCCAGGTCAGCCTGTGGTTTCCCCAGGCGGGCAATCCCCCACCCGACGCAGCGCCCCTTGTCCCCCCAACCCCGGACCATGCCGCCGCGCCCATGCGCGTTCTGATGGTGGACGATGACGCCATGGTCCGCGAAGTGCTCGCCGGCGAACTGGAAGCGCGCGGCTTCCTCGTCACCACCGCCGCGGACGCCAAGGCGGCGCTCGTCCTGCTTGATGGCGGACTTCCCACGGACCTCCTGATTACGGATTACGCCATGCCAGGCATGGGCGGCGTCACCCTGATCAACGAAGCCCGCCTCCGCCGCCCTGCTTTGCCGGCGCTGCTGCTGACGGGCGACGTGGAAGCCGGCGCTGAGGCAGCCCTGGACGCCGTGCAAGACCGCCTGACCGTTCTGCTGCGAAAACCTATCTCCGGCGACGACCTCGCGCGCCGCGCGGCAGGGTTGCGGCGGAAAGGATGAAGGCAAGGACTTCTTCTTTGAAGAAAGAAGCACAAAATTGTTTTCGGTGCTGTCGCGGACCGAAGAGGTAATCGTTGTGATAGCGCCTGGCTGACTTTATGTAGCGGTGTTCATGAAACTCATTCGGAATGTACTCGTCATCATGATGGCTCTGTCGAGCGTGTCACACGACACCTCGGCGGCAACCCCTGGGAGCAACACGTCCGCTTCGTCTGCGCATCGCCCGCCGGTCGCAAGCGCAGGCCCTTGGCGGGCGCCTTCAGGATCGAACCAGGTGCCGATCTGGCCCGGCAGTGCTCCCGATGGCACTTTCAGGCATCAACCGCCGGAAAGTGTGGAAAGCTACGACGATGCAGGTGTGGCCGGCGGTAAGTCTGAAGCTGTCCTGAACATAGCGGTTCCGACAATGACGATCATGCCAGCCAAGGCGCGCAACACGCGCACGGCCGTGATCGTGTTTCCCGGCGGCGGCTTTCAGAAGGTCTTTATCGGGGTCGAAGGCACCGAGATTTGCCAGTGGCTGACAGGCAAAGGCGTGATGTGTATTGTTTCAAAGTATCGCGTGCCAGGCGGCGACGATTTTTGGGACGATACGCTACAACGCGACATCACACCCACGATTCCGCGTGCGTTGCAGGATGCGCAGCGCACAATTCGACTTGTACGGTCCCAGGCAAATGAACTTGGCATCGACCCGCATCGCATCGGCGTTCTAGGGATGTCGGC
>CAZZYR010000483.1:0-2118 GCA_964658235.1 uncultured Acetobacteraceae bacterium
CATTGACCGGGTCCGGCGTGGCGGAGGTTCTGGCGCAATTCGAAAACCTGGGCGGTTGGTGCGGTTTCGGCGCCTTGCAGGAGCGGTTCGGCGTGAACCATGTGGGTTTGCTGCGTTATGCCGGGCTTGATCCCGCCGATCTGGCGGAAGGATTGTTCCAGCAGTTCCAGGGGATCGGCAGACCGGACCACCTGACCGCATTTCATCCGCCCGGCCACCCGCATGTCTGGGACGTGCACGAAACCAAGTATCGCATCTGGTGGCACACGGAACGGTTGACCGCGCAGTTCACCGGCGCGGACATCGAGGCGTTCGAGCAAGCGCGCCTGCCATTCCTGCAGCGCCGCCTGGTCAAGGCCATGGCGTCCGCGCGCAAGATGTTCGTCTGGCCCGTGGCCGTCCGGGACGCCGAGGTGCTGGCGATATTCCTGGCGCTGGATCTGCGTGGCCCGAACACGCTGCTGTACGTGACGCAATCCGGCGACGATCCGCCGGGCAGTGTCCGCCGCATGGCCCCTGGCCTTCTCCGCGCGCGCGTGGATTGGACGGAGAAGGATGACCGCGGCACGGATCCGGTGTGGCTGAGCGTGCTGGCCAATGCCGTCCTGCTGTCCCGGCCGCTGGCCGCGGATGGGGAGCCGGCTTACCGGCCCGTTTGAATCCGCTCCACCAGCTCGCGCACGCTCGGGATGTAGCCGTTCGAGTAGAACGGATCGCTGCCGAAGCGAAAGGCGTTGTGCCCGGCGAACATCAGATTGTTGTCGAGGGCTGCTTCATCGTCCCGGGTGTGGGCGATGTCCTGCAGCGTCTTCTGGATGCAGAAGCTGCGCGGATCGGCTTTCTTGCCCGTGGAGAACTCAGGCTCCCCCTGGCTCCAATTCGAGAAACGGCATGTGCTGAGGCAGCCCATGCACGCGGTCTGGTCGGCCAGGATTTCCGCGGCGCGCGCCGGATCCACGAAGATCAGGGTGGTGTCCGGCGTGCGCAGCGCCTCTGTATGGCCCTCCTGCTCCCACTGCCGCACACGGCCGAGATCGCCTTGCGTCAGATACACCGGACGCTTGCGCGGACCCACGCCGTATTCGGCCACGTGTTCGCCCACCACATCCGTGGTGTAGGCCACCTGGCGCTCCGTGCGGCCACGCAGCTCCTTGATGAAATCATTGTTCACGGCACTGGAATAAAAGCCGGTGGGGCTGAACCGGTTGAGGAAAACGTCGCCCGCCTTCAAGGTTAGCAGGCGCTGTTTCCAGTTGGCGCTGATTGGGCTTTCCTGGGTCAGCAACGGACGCGTACCGAACTGGAAGGCTATTGGCCCCAGCTCAGGGTTATCGATCCAGTCCTGCCATTCCTCCAGCCACCACACGCCGCCGGCCATGATGATCGGCACCTGGTCCAGACCGAAGGTGCGCATCAGTTTGCGCAAGGCCAGCACACGCTCGAACGGCGCTTCCGGCTTTTCCGGATGTTCGCCGTTGGACAGGCCATTATGGCCGCCGGCCAGCCACGGATCCTCATACACCACGCCGCCCAGCAGGGAGGCCGCCTTCGAATAGGCGCGCTTCCACAGCGCGTTGAAGGCACGCGCGGAGGAGACGATGGGATAGTAGTACACGCCGAACCGCGCTGCGATATCGGACAGGCGATACGGCATGCCGGCGCCGCAGGTGATGCCGTTGATCAGGCCCCGCGCACCTTCCAGCACGCCGGTGATCACGCGTTCCGCGCCGCCCATCTCCCACAGCAGATTTGCGTGGATGCGGCCGCGGCCGCCGCTGACCTCGTGCGCCTGTTGCGCCTGGGTGATGCCGCCCTTGATGGCGAAGGCCACCAATTCCTCATGCCGGTCACGCCGGGTTTTGCCATGATAGACAGGCGGGATCGGCAGGCCATCCGCATCGAAGCTATCCGGGTTGACCGCGCTGAACGTGCCGGCGCCGCCGGAGCTGGCCCAGGCGCCGCAGGTGAGACCGTTGGACACCGCGACACCTTTGCCGCCCTCGATGAGGGGGAGGATGTCCATGCCGCCCATGCGGATCGCGTTCAGCAGCTTCATCTTTGTCAGACCTCGTGAGGAAGAAAGGCCTTCTTTTTTGAAAAAAAGAAGCAAAAAACTTT
>CAZZYR010000484.1:0-2109 GCA_964658235.1 uncultured Acetobacteraceae bacterium
GCCGCGCGCGCCGCATCCTCCTGCGCCCCGGTTAACCCCCGCACCATGCGAAGCGCCCTCCGACGCAATTTCTCGTTGCGCGCGACCATGTCCACCATCTGCCCGCGCCACACGCGCCCCAGCCGCACCATGATCAGCGTGGACAGCAAATTCAGCACCACCTTCTGCGACGTCCCCGCCTTCAGCCGCGTGGACCCCGCAATCGGCTCCGCCCCCGTCGCCACGAACACCGGATGATCCGCCGCTCCCAGCAGCGGCGCGCCTGCGCTGTTCGCCACCCCGATCGTCAGCGCCCCCGCCGCCCGCCCAAGCCGCAAACACGCCAGCGCATACGGCGTCGCCCCGCTCGCCGCCAAGGCGATCACCACGTCCCCAGCCCCCACCGCCTGCGCCGCCATGTCCGCCTCGGCCAGGTCCACCCTGTCCTCGGCGTTCTCCACCGCCCGCGTCAGCGCCTCCGCCCCGCCCGCAATCAGCAGCCCAAGCCGCGCTTCCGGCCAATCGAACGTCGGCGGCAGCTCCGCCCCATCCTGCACCCCTATCCGCCCGGACGTCCCCGCCCCGCAGTAAATCAGCCGCCCTCCCGCCGCCAACCGCGCCGCCGCCGCCTCCGCCGCCGCCGCTATCGCCGGCAACGCCGGCCTTACCGCCGCCACCGCCGCCATCTGTGCCTCCAGCAGCGCATCCAGCGCCACCACGGACGGCCACGCGTCCAGCTTCAGATACCGCGGATCCACCCCCTCCGTGCTCGGCAGCGGATCAGACATCCACCTCCTCCACGCTCCCCGCGTTCTCCTGGATGAACGCGAATCGCAACTCCGGCTTCCGCCCCATCAGGGACTCCACCAGCGTGGACGTCGCCGCCCGCTCATCGCTCGCGATCATCACCTTCAGCAGCGTCCGCTTGCCCGGATCCATCGTCGTCTCCTTCAGCGCGGACGGCGGCATTTCCCCCAACCCCTTGAACCGGCTGATCTCCACCTTACTCCCCGCCTTGAACGCGGACTTCACCTTCCTGTCCCTGTCCTTGTCCGTCATGGCGTAGACCGACTTCGCCCCCTGCGTCAGCCGGTACAGCGGCGGCTGCGCCAGATACACCCGCCCCTGCCTGATCAGCTCCGGCAACTCCCTGTAGAAGAAGGTCATCAGCAGCGACGCGATATGCGCCCCATCCACGTCCGCGTCCGTCATGATGATGATCTTGCCGTAGCGCAGCCTTGCCCCATCGAACCGCTCCCCCACCCCGCAGCCCAGCGCCTCCACCAGATCCTTAAGCTCCTGGTTCTGCCTCAGCTTTTCCGTGCTCGCGCTGGCCACGTTCAGGATCTTGCCGCGCAGCGGCAGCACCGCCTGCGTCTCCCGCGCCCGCGCCTGCTTGGCGGACCCGCCCGCGCTATCCCCCTCCACCAGGAACAGCTCCGTCTCCGCCACGCCCTCCTTCGTGCAATCCGTCAGCTTCCCCGGCAGCCGCAGCCGCCGAGTCGCGGATTTGCGCGGCGTGTCCTTCTGTTCTTTCCGCCGAAGCCGCTCCTCCGCCCGCTCCACCACGAAGGCCAACAAATTGTCCGCCTGCGCCGGATCCCCCGCCAGCCAGTGATCGAACCGGTCCCGCAGCGCCGTCTCCACCAGCCGCGCCGCCTCCGGGCTGGTCAGCTTCTCCTTCGTCTGCCCCTGGAACTGCGGATCCCGCAGAAACACGCTCAGCTTCGCCGCCAGCTGCCCGGTCACATCCTCCGCCGTCACCGCCAGCGCCCGCTTGTTTCCCCGCTGCTCCCCCCAGCCCCGCAGCGACTTCAGCAGCGCGTTACGAAACCCTGTCTCATGCGTCCCGCCCTGCGGCGTGGGCACGGTGTTGGTGTAGGAATTGAGGAACGCCTCGCCCCGCTCCAGCCAGATCGCCGCCCATTCCACCCGCCCCGTCGACCGGCCATCCGGCAGCGCCGGCAACGTCGCCTCGCCCGCCCAGATCTCCGGCATCGCCCGCGTGTCCTCGGCAATGTCCGCCTCCAGACTATCCCGCAATCCTCCCGGGAAATGCAGCACGGCTTCCGCCGGCGTCGCATCCCGCGCCGGGATCAGCGCCGGATCGGCGGACCAGCGTATCTCCAC
>CAZZYR010000485.1:0-2087 GCA_964658235.1 uncultured Acetobacteraceae bacterium
CCTTCTTTTTTGAAAAAAAGAAGCAAAAAACTTTTGTCAGTGCTGTCGCGGACTTTGCCACAGGATGTCGGGCCCGTTGGCAACGGCGTGGCCGGGTGAGCCTATGGGCTCGGTTCTTCCATCCGTCAGGAAAGTGATGCCCGCGAGATCCCGTGCGTCCACTTTCGCGAGGAAGCGGGCGCCTTCCGGGTTTAAGCCAACCACCACGCCGAACCGCACGCTGCCGTCACGCTCGAAAAATACCGTGTAGGTCTCGATCCGGCCGGGTCCGGTGTAGTTTTCGACAAAAGGTGGCACCGGGCCGCGCAACGCATCGGCGTCGGCCTGGACATCGAACGGATGCGGCAGCGCCGCCGGCGGCGACCGCCCAAGCACGATGGCGTGATTGTTGGTGGCGAACCCGCCATTGCCGAAAAGCAGCCCATATCGGCCGCCGGAGCGCAGCGCCAGGACCATGCTGACCACTGCATGGCTCATGTAATTGCCGATCGGGCCGCCTCCGAAGGTTAGGCCGCCCACCACGCTGGCCGCCCGGTCCGCCGGCCAGCCGAGCACGCGCCGCGCCATCTTCGGCACGCAGGGGAAACAGCTATACAACTCGACATGGTCGAGATCGTCCATGGCGAGACCGTTCAACGACAAGGTCTGCCGAAGACAGGCTTCCAGGCTCGCTGACCGGGCGAAACCGTCGCGCGCCAGCACATCCTCCGGCTCATGCGCGGCGGCACCTCGGCCGACGTAGATCAAGCGATGTTCCGCAATGCCGTGGGCGCGGGCGCGCTCCAGGCTCGTTACGATGAACCCGGCGCCCTGGTTCACGGAACTGTTGGCCACCATCAGCTTGGTATAAGGAAACGCGATCGGCCGATTGTCCGCCGAGACCGTGCGAATGGCCTCCGCGCTGACTGGCTGGCGCAGCCATGCGCCTGCGTTGCCGGCAGCTACTTCGGAAAACCGGAACCATATCTCGCCAGTCTCAAGCTGGCCCTCGTCCAGACTTTGCCCGTAGGCCGCGCGCCCGGCGTTCTCGTACAGCGGATAAATATCGACCGGCGCCACCAGGCCATAGCGCTGCCGATAAGCGGGTGCGCGGCGTTCGGAGAGCGCTCGCGTCGCCTCGCCAGCGCCCGCGGCGGCCATGCGCGCGGCGGTGCGCAATGCCTCGCCGCCCACCACGGCGGCCACTTCGATTTCGCCCGCGGCAATGCGGTTGGCCGCTTCGTTCAGCAGGAGGATGGGGCCGTCGCCTGTGGGATAGTGCGTTTGCGTGCACAGTCTCGGTGCGGCGCCAAGTGCTGTGGCAAGCTTGCCTGAAACATTGCCGAGCGCAGGGAAGGAAATCTGATCGACCACGGCCAAAGAGTCGAGCCGTTGGAGCCAGCCGCCACCGGCGTCAGCATCGGCTTCCCGCAAAGCCGCTTCCATGAGTTGCCGCGAGTCGAGGATCGAATCCCGATCATTGATCTGACCGACACCAACGATCACAGGAATCACTGCTTCCCGCCCTGCGCAGATCCCACAAACAAAAGTTTTTTGGTTCTTTTTTTCAAAAAAGAACTGCTTTCTTACGTCAGATCTTTAGCCACATCCGGCGCCCGCAAAAGCTGGTTGATATGCATCGCATATTCCAGCGCCGTATCCGCAAGAAACCCCACTTCCGGCGCCACCCGCAGCCGCATCTCATGCGCCAGCTGCGCGCGGAAGAACGGCGCCGCGCGCTTCAGCGCCGGCAACTTGGCTTCGATATCCGTCCGCCCCAGGCGGGTCACAAACGCCGTCGCATGCTTCAGGTCCGGCGACATCCGGACTTCCGTCACAGTTATAACGATATCCGCCAGATCAGGGTCGCGGAATTCGCCGCGCGTGAAGATGCCTGACAGCACATGGCGCACTTCTTCGGCCACGCGCAGCTGCCGCTGCGAGGGCGGCTTGGGGCCGGCCTTGCGGCTGGCGGTCTTGGACAGCCGGGGCGGGGCTGGCGCCTTTTCCGCCCGGCTGTCCTTACGCTTCAGTTTCACGCTGGCACGAGCTCGCTTTCGTAGCACTCTACCAGGTCGCCTTCGCGGAGATCGTTGTAACCGGCGAAG
>CAZZYR010000486.1:0-2084 GCA_964658235.1 uncultured Acetobacteraceae bacterium
TTTTTCAAAAAAGAAGGCCTTTCTTTTGTCTGACTTTGCCTCCCTGGCCCACGTCGAGCTGCGCAACACGCAGCTCCGCCGCAACATCCGCAAGGCCACGACAACCATCCGCGCGCGCACGGCGCGGGTAACGGCCGAATTGGACGATTGGGAAGCGCTGCGCGACGCGGGACAGGCGATCAAGCAAAACGCGCTGCGTGAGCTGGACACGCATCTTCTGCAGCTTGAGGAGCGCGTGACCGCCGCCGGCGGCGTGGTGCATTGGGCGCGGGACGCGGAGGAGGCGCGCGAGATCATTGTGGGCATTGCGCGGCGCGCGGGGGCGCAGCGGGCAATCAAGATCAAGTCCATGACGACGGATGAGATCGACTTGAATCCTGCGCTTGCGGCGGCCGGGATTGAGCCGGTGGAGACCGATCTGGCGGATATGATTGTGCAACTGGCAGGGGATACGCCGAGCCATATTCTGGTGCCGGCGATCCATCGGAACAGGGCGGAGATCCAGGCGCTGTTCGAAGCGAAGTTCGGGCAGGGCAAGCTGACGGACAGGCCGACGGATTTGACGGCGGCGGCAAGGTTGTATTTGCGGGAGCGGTTCCTGGAGACGCCAGTGGCGATCTCGGGCGCGAATTTCGCGATTGCGGAGACAGGCGCGGTGGGGGTGGTGGAGAGCGAGGGCAATGGGCGGATGTGCCTTACCTTGCCGCGGGTTTTGATATCGTTGATGGGCATTGAGAAGGTTCTGCCGCGGTTCTCGGATCTGGAGGTATTCCTGCAGTTGTTGCCACGGGCGGCGACGGGGGAGCGGATGAATCCGTATACGAGTTTGTGGACGGGCGTGCGGGAGGGGGATGGGCCGCGGGAGTTTCATCTGGTGCTGCTGGATAACGGGCGCACGAAAATCATGGCGGACAAGGCGGCGCGGGAGACGCTGCATTGCATCCGTTGCTCGCGCTGCCTGAATGTTTGCCCGGTGTATGAGCGGACGGGCGGGCACGCGTACGATTCGATGTATCAGGGGCCGATCGGGGCGATCCTGACGCCGCAGTTGCGCGGCTTTGACGCGGCGGGATCGTTGCCGTTTGCCAGCACGCTGTGTGGGGCGTGTTATGAAGTGTGTCCGGTGAAGATCGATATTCCGCGAATTTTGGTGCATTTGCGGGGACAGGCGGTGGATGCGCGGCGGGCGGGGCACACGCTGGATGCGGAGGCGCTGGCGATGCAGGCGGTGCTGTGGCTGTTCGGAGGCGCGAACCGGATGCGGCTGGCGCGCGCGCTGGGGCGGGTGGCGCAGCGCGCGGTGGCGCATGACGGGGTGATCTCCCGGTTGCCGGGGCCGTTGGGCGCGTGGACGGATGCGCGGGATTTTCCGGTGTTGCCGCCACAGAGTTTCAGGGATTGGTGGGCGGCGCGGTGAGCGCGCGCGACGAGATCATCGGGCGCATCCGGCGGGCGCAGGAGGGCGCGGCCCCTGCCCTGCCGTTCACGCCGGCGTATCATCGGACATCGTCGCTGGATCGCCCGGCGATAATCGCGCGCTTTGTGGAGCGGCTGGGGGATTATCATGTGACGGTGCTGCGGGCGCGCGGCGACGGGGAGATCGGCGAAGTGGCGGCGCGGCAGTTGGCGGCGCGGGGAATCGGGTCGCTGATAATCCCCTGGGACCTGCCGGCGTCCTGGCGGCCGGCGCATCCCGTTCCCATTGAAGATGCAGGCCTCAGCTACGGGGATCTGGATGCCGCGCAGGGTGCGATGACGGGCAGCCTGCTGGGTGTGGCGGAAACCGGCACCGTGGTTCTGGATTGCGGCCCTGGACAAGGACGGCGGGCGCTGACGCTGCTGCCGGATTATCATTTATGCGTGGTGCGGGAGAGCAGCGTGGTGGGGATCATGCCCGAGGCAATCACGGCTTTGCAGGCGCGGCATGGGGCGCCGATCACGTTCTTCAGCGGGCCGTCCGCGACAGCGGATATCGAGCTGGATCGGGTGGAGGGGGTTCACGGGCCGCGGACGCTGGATGTGATCCTTGTTGGGTAAGGGAAGAAAGGCCTTCTTTTTTGAAAAAAAGAAGCAAAAAACTTTTG
>CAZZYR010000487.1:0-2069 GCA_964658235.1 uncultured Acetobacteraceae bacterium
TTGAGGCCGTCGAATCCGGAGATGTTGACGCCGGTGCCGATCTGCGTCGCTTGCACCACCGGCGGCACGGCCGCGGGCAGCGCCGCGCCTGGCCGATTGGTCAAGCGACGCCTGAGCGACCGTATCGAGCAGGCGTTCGACCAGGCCTGCGACCAGGGGCAGATCGAGGTCGCAGCCTGCATGCTGAAGGGCCTTGACCTGGCGCTGCTGGGCAACCCGACGCAATGGGAACGGCGGCAGGCGGCGCTGGCTTTGCTGCGGACCTGCGCGAACCGGCTGCAGGCGTTGCGGTCGACGCAGGCGGGGGAGACGGTGGCAGATGAGAGCGCGCTGGCGGTGAGCGTGGCCTGACCGGATGCGCAGCCCCCCGGCGTGCGCAGCGCCGATAGGCGTTGACTCGCATCGAGCTTGGCGTACCGATGCGCCGGTATGTGGACCACCCCTCGCGCGCGCCGGCTGAGCTTCCGTAGTCTGTTGATTCTGGGCGGGGCTGGCATCGTGCATGCGGCATGGCCGCGGCCCGGCGTGGCGGCGCATGTGACCCCGGCGGCGCAGGCCGAACTGGTGCGGCTGTGCCCCGGCGGCGCAGGCTATCCGGACGAAGCGGGGTGGCCAGGCCTGGCCGCGCTGCAGGCACGCTACGCGGCGCCACGACCCGCCACCTCCGGCACGCCAAGGATCGAGCAATTCAGGCAGGGACGGCGCATCGCCACCTATAGCAGTTTCGCGGACCAGCCGGGCTGCAATCAGACAGGAGACGGGACGGAGTACCTTCATCCGGCGGGGCCGGCCGCGTCCGGCTGCGGCCCGTTCACGCGATCCCACAGTTTCCGGCTGTGGGCGCCGGGGGACCGCTTCCTGGTATATCCGGCGGTGTATACCGGAGAGCACAACCAGCCGTGGTTCGGGCCGATGTATGACGGACATGCCGGCTATGACGCGCATATCATCCACACGCCGGACAATATCACCATACAGGGCGTGGTGCAGAACAACCGGCGGCCGGTGATTCTGTTGCAGGGCGGCGCGGCGGACAACAATCTGGGCCAGGCGCCCGTGTATTTCGACCGCAGCAGCGGCATCACGATGGACAACATCGATGTGGTGGCAGGCGCCGGCGCGCAAGCCGGCAAGGCCGCGGTCTACGAGGCGGCGGGCAGCAACCTGACACTGAGCCACATGCGCATTTCCGGCTTCAGCCGTGCGGGCACCAACGGGCTGTTCGGCGCCGGCGACTATACCGGCACGCTGACATTGACGGACGTCGAGCTGGACCACGATGGCGGCACGAACGGTCCGGCGCACAACGCTTATATCGGCGCCAGCCGGACGGACCCGAATTTTACCGTGGTGATGCGGCATTCCTGGAGCCATGACGCGTTTTACGGCCACCTGTTCAAGTCCCGCGCGCAGGTCAACATCTTTACCGACAATCTGTTTCAGGGCGGGCTGCCGTTCGATGGCAATGGGCAGGCGGAGGCGTATCTGCTGGACGTGCCGAATGGCGGCAGGCTGACCGTGCGCGACAATGTGTTCATCAAGAACGCGTCCGGGCCGGAGAGCAACGGCATGTCGCTCACCTATCTGATGGAGGGGCGGTCCGACGACCGGCCGCAAAGTGTGGATGTGGAGGGGAATACGTTCATCGCGTTTGCCGCAACGTGGGACGGCTCCCATCCGATTTATCCCATGGCGTTCTTGTATCCCAACGTGCGGCCGGATAGCGGGGCGTGGCCGCGGGACGTGGCGGCGCGGGTGACGGGAAACACATTTGTTGGATATTGCGCGGCGGAGGGGGCTGCGGCGTATCGCGGCGAGGATGGCAGGGTGGAAAGTTTTTCGGAGGTGGGTAGGTAAAAGGAAAGCCTTCTTTTTTGGAAAAAAGAAGCAAACCATCACTGCCTCAGCCGGAATTCTGGAATTGGTTATTGGCCGCGTGTCGCCAGGGCCGCGCCGCGCCCATCCAGGACGTTAGCTGCTCTGGGGAATACCCAGAGGCGGTCCTTCAGATCGATGCAGAGCCAGGACCATTGCATCGAAACCAACATACGTAGGGCGTGCTCCAGCAC
>CAZZYR010000488.1:0-2067 GCA_964658235.1 uncultured Acetobacteraceae bacterium
CAAAAAACTTTCGTCAGCCGACTCTGCGACAGCCCGACGAAAGTTTTTTGGTTCTTTTTTTCAAAAAAGAACGGCTTCCCTTAGTATCCGTAATACCCCGGCGGCGGGGGCGGCGGATACCCAGGCTGCTGATAGTAGCCAGGCGGCGGCGGGGGCGGGTTCGGCGTGGTCGCCACGCCTGCTGCGCCACCCAGCACGCCACCGGCGAGCGCGCCCACGAGCGCGCCGCGGCCGCCACCGGCCAGTGCACCAATGCCGGCGCCGGCCAGGGCGCCCGTGCCCGCGCCAGCGGCCGCGCGCTGGTTTGGATCATAGGGGTTGGCCGGAACGCAGCCTGCCAGCCCGATCAATCCGGCCAGGCCGGCGGCAAATACACTCTTACGCATCATCACTCTCCTAAGCACTCAGCGTGGCGTCGTTGCCGCGCCGCCTACGGCACCCGCCGCGCCACCGATAACCGCACCCGTGGCCGGGCTGCCGCCGAGCAGGGCACCACCCGCGGCCCCTGCTCCGGCGCCGATCAGGCCGCCGGTGACGGCGCGCGTGCCCGGGTCACGGCCGCAGCCTGCCAGGGCAAGCAACACAAGCACGGGGACAGCGACTCGAACAGACATCTGGGGTTCTCCTCTAGGTAATGCCAACGCAGAACGCCCGACCGGGACGCTTTGATACAAAGTGACATGCGCGGCTTGGTCCAGGCTCTGCTGCCAGGGACGCGCGACGGGATGAATCGTTGCAGGAAAGCTGCTATGGCCAGGCTGCGATCTTGCCGGAGCCGCCGATGCCGAAAAGACTACGCCTGCGCCTGACGACCGTGCTGGCCGGGATGCTGTGCGCAGGTTCGTGCATCGCCGGTGTGACCACGCAGGGCGATTTCCGCATCGAGTATGCCGGCAGCTCGATCGGGCCCTATACGAACCTCGATAGCGCGGTGATGTCCTGGATGACAGCAAACGCCATCCACGACGCCCAGCTGGCTGTGCGCAAAAGCGGCACGCTGATCTTTTCCCACGCCTATACGATGGGCGCGGCCTATAAGCTGGTAACCACCACAAACGTCTTTCGCCTGGCCAGCATCAGCAAGATGCTGGTGACCGCCGCGTTCAGCAATCTGCTCACGCAAGGCAAGCTGACCGGCGGCGAGGCGGTGTTTCCCTATCTGGGCATCCGTGCCCCGCTCCTGGCCTCGCAGACGCCGGACGCGCGGGTGAACCGCATCCTATCGCTGGAGCTGGCCGAGCATACCTCCGGCCTGCCGGGGTCCGGGTTCGGTGATCCGTTGTTCCAGATGCGCGACATCGAGGTGCAGCTTGGCCACGAACCGCTGTCGGAGCGGCAGTTCGCGCAATATCTCTATGGCGTGCCGCTCGCCTCCACGCCGGGTTTCACGTCGAATTACTCCAACGTGGGGTATTTTCTGCTGGCCATGGTGATCGAAAAGGCCGCGCACACGCCGTATCCGACGTATGTGCTGAACACGCTGACCAAGCCGCTGGGGATGACCAACTGGTCGCTATCCTCCAGCACGCAGGCGGGCGCGAACCCGAATGAGGTGCCGGCGGACGATCCCTATACCGGCCCGTCCGTGTTCGACATCACCGCCAACGCGCCGCAGGCGCCGTTCGCCTTTGAAGGCGGGGACATCATCTGGGGGCTCACGGCGGGGCCGAGCGACTGGGTGAGCAATGCGGAGAGCGTGAGCAAGTTTATCGGCACGTACAACGTGTATGGGTTGGGCGGACGGGCGATCGACTACGCGCGGGACGGGTGCATTCCGGGCGCGTCGACCTGGGCGGAGTCGGAGACGTCCGACATCGATTTTTCGCTGCTGTTCAACAAGCAGCCCTGCCTGGGGTTCTCGTCGGACGTGATCGTGCGGATCAGGAATATCCTGGGCACGATGTGACCGGCTTGCCGGGTGCGGACCCTGGGGGTAAGACCCGCGTGAATTTCAAGGCCAGGGGCTCTGCCCCTGGACCCCGCTGGGGTGTGCCACCCCAGACCTGCGAAAATGGGGTCTGGGGCCTAAGGCCTCGGTGGGGTTAAGGGGCGTCATGCGCCAGCATG
>CAZZYR010000489.1:0-2067 GCA_964658235.1 uncultured Acetobacteraceae bacterium
TCGACCGCGCGTGGATCTTGTCGTCCACCAGGTGATGCAGCTTCAGCATGTAGATATAGCCAACCGTCACCTTGCGCTCGAACGGCTCGCCTGTCCGCCCGTCCGTCAGCACCACCTGGCCGGACGTATCCAGCCCTGCCTTGGTCAGCATCCGCTCGATATCGGACATTCGCGCGCCGTCGAACACCGGCGTCGCAATCGGCACGCCCTTCTTCAGGTTTTCAGACAGCTCAATCAGCTGGTCGTTGTTCAGACCGGCGATCTCCTCATCATAAACCTTGTCGCCGTAAACATCGCGCAGCTTCTCAAGCAACTCCTGCTTGGCGGCGCCGCTGCGGCGGTATTCCTCGACAAGCTCGCCGATTTCGCGGCCGAGATTGGCGCAAGCCCAGCCGAGATGGGTCTCAAGAATCTGGCCCACATTCATCCGGCTCGGCACGCCGAGCGGGTTGAGCACCAGATCGACCGGCGTGCCGTTGTCCAGGAACGGCATGTCCTCCACCGGCACAACGCGGCTCACCACGCCCTTGTTGCCGTGGCGGCCAGCCATCTTGTCGCCCGGCTGCAGCTTGCGCTTCACCGCCACGAACACCTTGACCATCTTCATCACGCCTGGCGGCAGCTCGTCGCCGCGCTCAAGCTTCTCGACCTTGCCTTCGAAACGCTCTTGCAGGCGATGCACGGCAGTGTCGAACTCGCGCTTGAGGACCTCGATTTCCGCCATCACGGCATCGTCCTGCACGCCGATATTGCGCCAGGTGCCACGCACATGCTCGCCGATCACGTCCTCGGTCAGCACGGTGCCGGACTTGATGCCTTTGAAGCCGCCCGCTGCCTTGTGGCCCAGCAGCTTCTCCCGCAGGCGGTTCAAGAACGCGCGTTCCTGAATGCCGCGCTCGTCGTCACGGTCCTTGGCCAGACGCTCGATTTCGGCGCGCTGGATCGCCATCGCGCGCTCGTCTTTGTCCACGCCACGCCGGCTAAACACGCGCACGTCCACGATGGTGCCGGCCACGCCAGGCGGCAGCTTCAAGGAGGTGTCGCGAACGTCGCTGGCTTTCTCGCCGAATATCGCGCGCAGCAACTTCTCTTCCGGTGTCATCGGGCTTTCGCCCTTTGGCGTTACCTTGCCAACCAGGATGTCGCCAGGATTCACCTCGGCGCCGATGTAGACGATACCGGCTTCGTCCAGGTTCTTCAGCGACTCCTCGCCCACGTTCGGGATGTCGCGGGTGATTTCCTCCTGGCCCAGCTTCGTGTCACGCGCCATCACTTCGAACTCTTCGATGTGGATGGAGGTGAACACGTCGTCGCGCGCAATGCGCTCGCTGATCAGGATCGAGTCTTCGAAGTTGTAGCCGTTCCAGGGGACGAACGCGCAGAGCACGTTGCGGCCCAGGGCCAGCTCGCCCAGTTCGGTAGACGGGCCGTCGGCAATGATCTCGCCATTGGACACTTGGTCGCCCACACGCACCAGCGGACGCTGGTTGATGCAGGTGGATTGGTTGGAACGCATGTATTTGCGCAGGCGGTAGATATCCACGCCGGCGGTGGTGCCGTCCGCGCCGGAAGCGCGCACCACAATGCGCGCGCCATCGATCTGGTCCACCACGCCAGCGCGGCGGGCCACGATGGTCGCACCCGAGTCACGCGCCACGGCGGCTTCCATGCCGGTGCCCACCAGCGGCGCATCCGCCTGGATCAGCGGCACAGCCTGGCGCTGCATGTTGGAGCCCATCAGCGCGCGGTTCGCGTCGTCGTTCTCCAGGAACGGAATCAGCGCGGCCGCGACCGAAACAAGCTGCTTCGGCGAGACGTCCACGGCGGTGACATCCTCCGGCTTGACCAGCCGGAAATCGCCGCGGTTGCGCACGGAGACTAGTTCGCCCGAGAAGCGACCTTTGTCGTCCTGCGGCGCGTCGGCCTGCGCAACGACAAGGCGCTCCTCCTCCATCGCGGACAGGTATTTCCAGCCGTCTTGCACCACGCCGTCCTTGACCAGGCGATACGGCGTTTCGATGAAGCCGTATTTGTTCACCTTGGCGAAGGTGGCGAGCGAGTTGATCA
>CAZZYR010000490.1:0-2063 GCA_964658235.1 uncultured Acetobacteraceae bacterium
ATGCGTTCGGCGAGTTCGCGGACGGTGATTTCGTGCGGGTTGCCGAGGTTGATGGGGCCGGTGATGTCGTCCGGCGTGGCCATCATGCGGACGAAGCCTTCGATGAGATCATCCACGTAGCAGAAGGCGCGGGTTTGCAGTCCGTCACCGTAGAGCGTGATGTCCTGGCCGGTCAGCGCCTGGATGATGAAGTTGGAGACCACGCGGCCGTCTTGCGGGTGCATGCGGGGGCCGTATGTGTTGAAGATTCGGACCACCTTCACGCGAGTCTTGTGCTGGCGGTGGTAGTCGAAGAACAGGGTTTCGGCGCAGCGCTTGCCCTCGTCGTAGCAGGCGCGCGGGCCGAGCGGGTTGACGTTGCCGCGGTAGCTTTCCGGCTGCGGGCTGACGGTGGGGTCGCCGTAGACTTCGCTTGTGCTGGCCTGGAAGACTTTGGCGCGCGTGCGTTTGGCAAGGCCCAGCATGTTGATGGCGCCGACCACGCTGGTCTTGGTGGTTTGGACCGGATCGAACTGGTAATGGATGGGGCTTGCGGGGCAGGCCAGGTTGTAGATCTCGGCCACTTCCACATAGAGCGGGAAGGTGATGTCGTGGCGCATCGCCTCGAAATTCGGATCGCCCAGCAGGTGGGCGATATTGTCCTTGGAGCCGGTGAAGTAATTGTCCACGCAGAGGACGCTGCAGCCTTCGGCCAGCAGGCGTTCGCAGAGGTGGGAGCCAAGAAATCCCGCGCCCCCTGTGACGAGGACCTTCTTCTTCGTGATGCTCATGTCCAGGAGATAGCCTTCAGGGGTCAGGCCCAGACTTTCATCTGAAACCCGACCCCTGACAACCGAGGCAGGTGTTACGCGGCGCTCTCGCCGTGCAGGACGGTGTCCAGCCCTTCCATTTCCTCTTCCGCATCCACCGTCAGGCCGATGGTGAACTTCAGCGCGAACAGCAGGACCAGGCTGACCAGGCTGCTCCAGATGAGCGTGACCGCGACGGCTTTGCACTGGATGATGAACTGCGCCATCGATCCGTCCGTGCCGCCGACGGTGGCGGACGCGAACACGCCGGTGAGCAGGGCGCCGACGATGCCGCCGATGCCGTGCACGCCGAAGGTGTCCAGGCTGTCGTCATAGCCCAGCGCGTGCTTGAGATACGTAGCGCTGAGGAAGCAGATGACGCCGGCGGCCACGCCGATGACGATGGCGCCGCCCGGCAGCACGAAGCCGGAGGCGGGCGTGATGGCCACCAGTCCGGCGACGGCGCCGGAGATGATGCCGAGCACGCTGGGTTTGCCCTTCAGCACCCATTCCGCGAACATCCAGGCGAGCGCTGCTGCCGCAGTGGCGATCTGCGTGACCGCCATGGCCATGCCGGCGCGGCCGGTGGCGCCCACCGCGGAGCCCGCGTTGAAGCCGAACCAGCCAACCCACAGCAGGGATGCGCCGATCACCGCGTAGGTCAGGTTATGCGGGCTCATGTTGTCATGCCCGTAACCGCGGCGCTTGCCCATCACCAGGCAGCACATCAGGCCGGCGATGCCCGCGTTGATATGCACCACCGTGCCGCCCGCGTAGTCCAGCGTGCCCATGGTGGAGAGCCAGCCGGTGGGCGCCCACACCCAATGCGCGATCAGGCTGTAGGAGAAGATGGACCAGCCCACCATGAAGATGCACATGGCGGAGAACTTCATGCGTTCGGCGAACGCGCCGGCAATCAGGGCCGGCGTGATGATGGCGAACGTCATCTGGAACATCATGTAGACGGTTTCGGGAATGGCGTAGGGCGCGGGTGTGACGCCGGCCACGCCGTTGCCCAGGACGAAGCCGGTATCGTCCTGCTTGGTGAAGGCCGCCTCGATGCCGTGGAGCATGAAGCGGGAGCTGTCGCCGAACAGGGAGTTGAAGGAGAAGCCCAGGAAGGCGCCGGACGTGGGCCCGTTGGTGAAGGCGATGGAGTAGCCGCACACGGTCCAGACGATCGTCACCAGGCAGCAGATGGCGAAGCTTTGCATGACGGTGGCGAGGATGTTCTTGCGGCGGACCATGCCGGCGTAGAACAGCGCCAGGCCGGGG
>CAZZYR010000491.1:0-2062 GCA_964658235.1 uncultured Acetobacteraceae bacterium
GCCGCCATACTGCGCCCACAGCGCCGGATCATGCTGCCGTAGCAGCCACGCCGCCCCATCCGTCATCACCAGCGGACACGTCGCCACCGCGCTCACCGGATCGAACAAATTCGCCAGCCCCGCCTGCACCACCCGCCCGTAAGCGCCATACTTGCCGTCATAGGGCACCGCGACCAGGCCCTCCTCCTGCCCAATCCGCACCAGCGCATCGAACGCCGGATCCACCTCGATCCGGTCCACCCTGTTGCCCCAGGCATCGAACGGCACATGCACCGGCGGCCGCCGTTCCGCCGCCTCCGCCAGCGCCGGCAGCTCCGCCACCGCCCGCTCCCCCAGCCGGTCCAGCGCCGGCGCCGCATCCGCGAAAACTTCCGCTGGCAGATGCCGCTCCAGGGACAGCCGTAACGTGGCATCCGTGCGGAACCGGTTGCGCGGCGTCGGCGCGGCCTGGCGGAAATCGGACACGGGCACTGTTTCCTGCTTGCTAAAATCCACGCGTCACGCCCGGCCCACGCACCAGGGATCCGGCTGCATATCCACCGGCGCGCCCTCCAGTCCCGGCGCCGGAAAACGCGCCTTGAATGTGAATGCCAGGGGCGTCGGCCCGAACCGATCCAGCCGCCACAGCCTGGACAGCCCCTCGTCGATGCTCGGGAGTTCCCCCGCCCGCACCCACCACAGCGCCTGATACGCGCCCTCGAACCGCTCGAAATACTCCCGCCGCCTTGCCATCTCCGGCGCATGCGCGCTGTGATACACAAACCCAAACAGCGCATCCGCATCCATCCACACGGACATGTTCACGATGAACAGCGGATCCGTCGTCGGCTTCAGCCCTGTCGCATTTCCTGCTTCATCCTGAAGCCGCCACACGAAACCCGGCGACGCATCCGCCAGCGCATTGATGCGGTCCAGCGCCTCGAAAAAAGGCGCCACCCTTGCATCACCCTCCGGCGCGACAAGGCGGCCTACATTGATCTGCCCAAGATGCCAACCAGGCGCGGACGGCAAAGAACCCGATAAAGGCAGTTGCATCTCACGTCACTCCTCTTCGGCGGTTCGCGGAAGCCCAGCCTAAGGCCCGCTGCCAACCCAGCCAAGGTGTCCCGGCGCCGCACCTTGTCAGGTGGTTGCGCCCGTCGTTGGCATCCGCAGCGTGAAGCGCGTTTCTCCCGCTGCCGATGCCACCTCCAACGTGCCGTCATGCGCACGCGCAATCTCGGCGGAAATGAAGAGCCCAAGGCCGAGCCCTTCCTGGTTCGGTTTCACGTCGCCCCTGAAAAACGGCTGAAACAATCGCTCCCTGGCGGCCTCCGGTATTGGCAAGCCGCCGTTGGCAACCGAGAGTTCGAACACGCCGCCGGCGCTGGATGCGGCAACGCGCACAGGCTGATCCTGCGCCCCGTGCGTGAGCGCGTTGCCGAGCAAATTCGAAAACAGCTGGCCGATGCGGCTGTGATCGCATGCCACAGGCTCGTTCATCGCAATCACCGCCTCAATCCGGCGTTCCGGCCAGACCGCCCGCATTTCGGAAATGACCTGCTCCAGGACCGGTTCCAGCGGCCCGGCTTCGTCACGCGCCAGACGCATCCCGCCACCCGTGCGCCCGCGTGCAAAGTCCATCACATTGTTGATCAGGCCGGACATGCGAACCACGCTGCGCTGCATATGCACCAGTATGCCGGCAGCTTTCTCTGTGATCGGCGTCTTGGCGATGATGCGCGTCGCCGCGTCGATCGATGCCAGCGGATTGCGCAGGTCATGCGCCAGAACGGCGATGAACTGCTCCCGCAACACCGCCGTCTCGCGCTCTGCCGCCAGGGAGGCTTCGGTGGAGCCGACCCTCGCCATCGCATGCAGCTGGAATGCGATCATCTCGGCAAACAACTTGAACATGCCGATGATCTCCGGCTTGTCCAGGCGGTTTGGCCGCTTGTCGATTGCGCACAAGGTACCGAACACCGTGCCGTCCGGCAGCACGATCGGCATCGAAATGTAGCTCTGGAAACCATACATCAACGGCGTCGGGTGCGTGCTATAGGCCGGGTCTTCCGAGGCGTGA
>CAZZYR010000492.1:0-2059 GCA_964658235.1 uncultured Acetobacteraceae bacterium
CGCGGACTGAATAAAATAAAAGTTTTTTGGTCCTTTTTTCAAAAAAGGACTGCTTGCTTTCTTGTGTGTTAGTGTCAGGCAGATTAACGCGCGCCGGGAGCCCTCCAGCGCCAGCTACGACATAACGGTCACGGTGACTTGGTGCGTGCGTTACGTGGCAACGAAGGTGGAAGGGCGCCTTCGGCCCGTGCGACCCTACAGGTCGCGCGGGCAGCTTTAGGTGGCGTGGGGGCGGATGGGGATGCCGTTGCGGCCGAGGAGGGCGCGGAGTTCGCGGATGGCGGGGAAGACTTCCTGGTTCCAGTCCGCACCCTGAGCGTCGTGGGCTTTCTGTTCTTCTTCGACGATCCAGCGGTCTTCGGTGAAGATCCGTTCGGTGAACCAGACGAGGATGGGCCAGGCGAGATCGAGCAAGAAAGGGACTTTGGCGGGGCGCTGGATGGAAAGGAGGCCGAAGGTGCGGTTGGTGCGCTGGGCGCGGTCCAGGGGCACGTAGACGATCCAGAGTTCCATGACCGGCAGATCGCCGTCCGTCCAGATGCGCAGGTTCTGGTAGGGGTAGTCGGTGCGGATGGTCATCAGGTCGCGGTGGTTATCCGTGCCTGTCTTGCGGCGTTTGCCGAGGATGGCGGCTTCGCCGAGGGGCTGTTTTCCGCCGGTGCGGCCGAAGGTGTAGTCCACCTCCATCCAGGTGTCCTCGATGCGCATGCCGCGGTGGCGGGGACGCACCTGGCCCATCTGCTTTCGGTGCAGGAACTGGTGGTTCATGTCCGTCAGGTTCTCGTGCATGAACGTGTAGTGGCAGGCGACTTCCTGGCCGAAGCGGCGGGTGCGGTAGCGCTTGTCCTCGGCGCTGCCGAGGCGGGGGAAGGGGATGGTCTCGGCGAGTGCCGGATCGCCGGGGAAGACGAAGATGAGGCCGGCCTGCTCGCGGCAGGGATAGGCGCGGACGCCGTTGGGGAGCTTGTCCTTGCCGAGATAGGGGACCTCGATGCATTTGCCGGACTGGTCATAGGTCCATCCGTGGTAGCAGCAGCGGAGGGCGCAGCCGTCCACGACGCCGTCGTGCAGGGGGACCTGGCGGTGGGCGCAGCGGTCTTCCAGGGCGAAGACAGCGCCGGTTTTGGGGCGGACGAGGACGATGGGGTCGCCGGCAAAGCTGACGCCAAGGGCTTTGCCAGCTTTGAGTTCTTTCGACCAAGCCAGCGGATACCAGTGGTTGGGGTGGCTGCCGACGCGGCGCAGGTCGCAGGGTGGAGCGGCGTCCAGGGTGTCGGGGGTCACATCCACGGCATGAGTATCCATGCGGGAATAAGGGTGGAACGTCCGCGTGGTTGCAAGGCACAAAAGATTGCGTCGCGGGAGCAGACTGTTCTGCATTGACATGTGGATCGCATGTTTACATCTCAGGCGCATGGGAACGATGGTTCAGATACGGAATGTGCCGGAGGCGCTGCATCGCGTGCTCAAATCGCGGGCGGCTTTGGCCGGCATGTCGCTATCTGACTTCCTTTTGGGTGAGCTGCGCGAGGTGGCGGGACGGCCGACGATGGATGAGTTGCGGGAGCGCTTGCGCAGCCGGCCGGAGTCGACTCTGTCCGTGTCCCCGGCGGATGCGATTCGGGCCGAGCGCGACCGGGTTTGATGGTCGTGGATGCGTCGGTTCTGTTGGAGGTGCTGCTGCGCACGCCGGCGGGACTGGCGATGGAGGCGTTGGTGTTCGGCTCAGGGCAGAGCCTGCACGCGCCGCATCTGGTGGATGTGGAGGTGGCGCAAATCGTGAGGCATTATGCCGCTTGTGGGGACATCGACGGCGCGCGCGGCAGGATGGCTCTGACCGAGCTCGCCGATTTGCCATTGCGGCGGTATCCGCATGATTTGCTGCTGCCGCGCATCTGGGTCTTGCGGCACAATTTCACGGCGTATGACGCGGCGTATGTGGCTTTGGCCGAGGTGCTGGGCGCGACGCTGCTGACCTGTGACCGGCCTCTGGCGGCGGCATGCGCGATGATTGGGGTTGAGGTGTTGGTGCCCCGTACGGGATTCGAACCCGTGTAGC
>CAZZYR010000493.1:0-2055 GCA_964658235.1 uncultured Acetobacteraceae bacterium
TGGTCACTGCCGGCAGCGGGTCGACCACCACACCTCTGTATCGGATGGCGCAGACCGATCCGCTGCGGGTCTTCGTCGAGGTCCCCCAGAGCGCCGCCGGAGAACTGATGAATGCCGGAGTACCGGCCGAGATCAGAGCTACGGGAGCGGTGGGCGGGGTCTTTTCGGGGAAGATCGCCCGTTCCGCCGAATCGCTGAATGCCCAGGCCCGCACCATGAAGGTGGAGGTCGACATGCCGAATGCGAATCATGCGCTGGTCCCGGGCATGTACGTCAATGTGGCGTTCCGGCTTCCAGCCCGTGGCTCGGTGGAAGTACCCGCCGCCGCGTTGATTTTTCGCGCCAGCGGCGTCCAGGTGGCGCGGGTCGATTCACAAGGCAAGATCGAGTTCAAGGACGTCGTCATCGCCCGCGACAATGGCAGCATGGTCGAGTTGTCCTCCGGCGCCAAGGCAGGCGACCGGTTGGTGTTGAACATCAGCAGCCAGATTGCGTCCGGTCAAAGGGTCGCCGCAAACGAACCCGACGGGGACAAGACGCCGTTGGGTGCGAAACGCTGAAGGGCGGGCCCGTGAAAATCAATTCTTTTTTGGTCATGGGAGCGGCGGCATGTTTGAGCGCGTGCGCTGTCGGGCCCAGCTACCGTATGCCAAAGCCGGATGCGCCGGCGGCGTTCGCTGCCACGCCTGCCTCCGATTCGGGCACACCGGGAGCGCCCCTGGCACCGGAGGTCGACATGGCCGTATGGTGGCAGGCGTTGAACAACCCGGAATTGAATTCGCTGGTGGATCGGGCCGTCAAGTCGAACCTCGATTTGCAGCTTGCCCTGGACCGTCTGCAACAGGCGCGAACTTATGAGTCGGTGGTCGTGGGATATGCGCTCCCCGAGGTGGATGCCAGCGCAGCGGCGGGGCGCGGAACGGGAACCGACCTCACCAAGGGCCGGGCCGATCCCTATCTGCGGTCAGCGGACACCGGCGCCGGACTACAGCAGATCAACACGATTGCAGGGTTCTCCGCCGTTTGGGACCTGGACTTGTTCGGCAAATACCGCCGTGAGTTTCAGGCGGCCCGCGCGAATACCCAGGCCGCCCGGGCGGCGCGCTACGACGTCCTGACCGCGGTTGTGGCCGATGTGGTACGGGCCTACATCGATCTGCGGGGCTTCCAGGTGAAGGCTGGGATTCTACAGAAAGCAAGCGACGTCCTGCGCGAGTCCCTTCGAATCGTGAACATCCGTTATGAACGTGGCATTACCAACGAACTCGATGTGGCGTTGGCGACCCGCGAACTGGCGACGCTGGAAGCACAGGTGGGGCCGGTGGAGGCGCAAATCGGCGCGGCGGAGCATACCCTGGCGGTGCTGGTTGGCGAATATCCGGAGAATATGGTTCAGGAATTGGCCAAGCCTGATCTTATTCCGGCCATGCCGGGCCCCACCGCCCCTGGGGTTCCGCTCGATCTGCTCAAGCGACGCCCTGATATCCAGCAGGCAGAACGAGAGCTGGCGGCAACCACCGCGCGCATCGGTGTGGCAACCGCCAGCCTGTTTCCTCAGATCAGCGTCAGCGGATCCATCGGCAGCCAGTCTCAGGGATGGGGAACCCTTCCAAATGTCGGCAAACATATCTGGTCATTCGGACCCGCCGCCGTCTGGCCGTTGCTGGACTTCGGTGCGCTGGACGCGCAAGTGGATATTGCCGACATTGCGGCCCACGCGAGCCTCGTAAATTACCGAAAAACCATATTGAATGCTGTGCAGCAAGTTGACACCTCCATCGAGGGGTATCAGGCCCAGCAGGACAGAATGCTAAAACTGGGGGATGCCATGGTGGCCGGGCAGCGCGCCGTCGATCTGGCGACGGCCAGGTACAATCGAGGGCTCACCGATTTTCTCAACGTCGTCGACGCGGAGCGTGAATTTTACGACCTCCAGGAACAGTATGCATCGGCACAGGTAGCCCAAGGCGAAGAGTTCGTCCAGCTCTACAGGAGCTTGGGCGGCGGCTGGCAAAACTATCAGGAAATTCCGGCGATTCGCCGCCCGCAACCGGC
>CAZZYR010000494.1:0-2052 GCA_964658235.1 uncultured Acetobacteraceae bacterium
AAGGACCAAAAAACTTTTGTCCAATGGGTCCGCGACAGCACCGAAAAAAGTTTTTTGGTTCTTTTTTTCAAAAAAGAACCGCTTGCCTTGCCCCTCCATCAGACTTTTTCCTCGCTTTGGCGGCTGAGGATGGCGCCAAACTCCACGCCAAAACCTTCGAGGCGGGAGGCGAAGCGGGAGAGGGCGGTGCTGATCTGGTTGTAGGCCAGGACGGCGGGGATGGCGGCGACGAGGCCGATGGCGGTGGCGAAGAGGGCTTCGGCGATGCCGGGGGCGACGACCGAGAGATTGGTGTTGTGCATGGCGGCGATGGCGGAGAAGCTGTGCATGATCCCCCAGACGGTGCCGAACAGGCCGATGAAGGGGCCGATGGAGCCGACGCTGGCGAGGAAGACCATCCAGCGTTCGAGGCGTTCCATCTCCCGCGTGACGGCGACGTTCATGGCGCGGTCGATGCGGTCCCGCACGCTGCCGCGGGCCATGTCCGCGCCGGCGACACGGCTGCTGCGGCGCCACTCGCCCATGGCGGCGCCGAAGACGGCGGCCATCGGGTGAATGGGGCGCACGCCTTCCTGTTCGTAGAGATCTTCCAGGCTGCCGCCGGACCAGAAACGGTCCTCGAAGGCGGTGGCGGCCTTGTTGATGCGGCGGAGCGCGGTGATTTTCTCGAACACGATGGCCCAGACCCAGATGCTGGCGAACAGCAGCAGGATCATCACCAGCTTCACGACGATATCAGCCTGGAGGAAGAGCGTGATCAGCGACAGGTCGCCGGTGGGGGCTGCCAGGTTTGCGGCATCGACCGTGCGGTCCAAGGGCGTGTTCTCCTAGGTGGGGATGAAATCGCGCCAGCGTGGCGGAATTCGGGTGGGACGGCCGGTAGCGGGGCGGACGCAGACGAGCTCGACTTCCAGATCGGCGAGCTTGGCGCCGTCGGCGTTCGTAAAGACCTGACGAAGGGTGAGGGTTGCGGGGGTTTGCGACAAAGCGCGGGTGGTGATGGTGACCATGTCGTCCAGCCGGGCCGGGCGCAAATACTCCAGATTGACGCGCCGCACCATGAATTGACAGTCATGTTCGGTCAGCATTTCGGCATGCGGCGTCCCGGCGTCGTACATCGATTCGGTGCGCGCGCGTTCGGCCAGATCCAGGTAGTTGGCATGATAGACGACGCCACCGGCATCGGTGTCCGCGTAGTAGATGCGCGTGGTGTAGGCGTGGGTGGGTGCGTGCTTCGTCACAGAAGAAGATCCTGTGGGGTGGCGGGCGGCTTGAGGCCAAGGTGGCGCCAGCCGGGTTCGCCGAGCATGCGGCCGCGGCTGGTGCGGAGCATGAGGCCTTCCTGGATGAGGTAGGGCTCGACGACGTCTTCCAAGGTGTCGCGGGCTTCGGCGAGCGCGGCGGCGAGGGTTTCCACGCCGACCGGGCCGCCGCCATGGTGTTCGGCCATGCGGCGGAGGTAGCGGCGGTCCATGGCGTCCAGGCCGAGCGCGTCCACTTCCAGGCGGAGCAGGGCGGCGTCCGCGGTGGCCTGGTCCACCTGGGGATTGCCGGCCACGAGCGCAAAATCGCGGACGCGGCGCAGCAGGCGGCCGGCGATGCGGGGGGTGCCGCGGGAGCGCCGCGCGATTTCGCGGGCGCCGTCCTGGGTGAGTGCCAGGCCGAGTTTTTCGGCGCCGCGGGCGACGATGAGCGTGAGTTCCTCCGGTGTGTAGAAGACCAGGCGGAGCGGGATGCCAAAGCGATCACGGAGGGGCGTGGCGAGCAGGCCGGCGCGGGTGGTGGCACCCACGAGCGTGAAGGGCTGGAGGTCAATGCGGACGGAGCGGGCGGCGGGGCCTTCGCCGATGATCAGGTCAAGTTGAAAATCCTCCATGGCGGGATAGAGGATTTCCTCGATGGCGGGCTGCAGGCGGTGGATCTCGTCGATGAACAGGACGTCGCGCGCCTGGAGGTTGGTCAGGATGGCGGCAAGGTCTCCGGCGCGCTGGATGACTGGGCCGGAGGTGGCGCGGAAGCCGACGCCGAGCTCGCGGGCGACGATCTGGGCGA
>CAZZYR010000495.1:0-2049 GCA_964658235.1 uncultured Acetobacteraceae bacterium
CGCCGGACGCCATGCGCTTTGAAAACGGCAAAGCCATCGCCTACTGCTGCGCCCTCAAGATCGATTTGAAAACCTATCGGCCGCGTCTCAAAATGTACGAGTAGCCGGCGGAGTTTCGTTGCGACGTTGTTCGGCTGAAGGAATGCCAAGGCATACTATTTTGAAAAAACCAAAAAAACTTTTTTACGGCTATCGCGGACCAAATTGATAAAAGTTTTTTGCTCTTTCTTTCAAAAAAGGACGTCTTCCTCACGTTTTGTCAAAGCCCCAACTCGCTCAACCCCGGATAGTCATCCGGGCGCGGCCCACGTCTATCCCAATGAAACTTCCTGTCCGCCGCACCAATCGCCACATCGTTGATGCTGGCATGCCGCTCCCGCATCAGCCCATGCGCATCGAACGCCCAATTCTCGTTGCCATACGATCTGAACCAGGCTCCGTCCGCATCGTGCCACTCATACGCAAAGCGGACGGCAATACGGTCGTCTTCGAACGCCCACAGCTCCTTGATCAGCCGATACTCATTTTCCTGCGCCCACTTCCTCTGCAGGAACGCAACAATCGCCGCGCGGCCCTGGATGAATTCGCTGCGGTTGCGCCACCGGCTATCCGGCGTATAAGCCAATGATACGCGCTCCGGATCGCGGCTGTTCCACGCATCTTCCGCCGTTCTGACCTTCAGAATTGCGCTCTCTCGCGTGAAAGGCGGGCAGGGGGGCCGGTCTTCACAGTGCGTGCTCAAGGGCTGGTCTCCACTGTGCCCGGGCGCTCCAGCCGGTCGCGCAACCGCTTCAATTCGGCCTCCGCTTCGGCAAGGCGCTTGGGAAGGACATCGATTCCTCCCGCAACCTCATCCGCGGTGAAGCGCGGCGTGATATGCTGCGGACAGTTCCAGTCGAATGCCTCAAGCTTGAGGATGAAGGCCCGTTCAGGTCGCCCTTTAGCGCCAGGCGTCGCCAGACGCGCGGCGAGCGCAGGGTCGGCTGCAAGATCCCGGATGCTCGCATGCGCCAGGATCTTCAGCCGGCGCCGGTTGGGATAATCCATCAGGAACAGTGCCGCCCGGTCGTCCGAAGCCACATTGCCCAGGCTGATATACTGCCTGTTGCCGCGAAAACCGGCAAAACCGCGCGCCGTCTCGTCCAGCGCCTGCACACACGCCGCTTCCGCCTCGGTGAGGCCGTCGGACGCCCGGTCGCCGCCAAACGCCTCCCACAGTTCGCGGCTGCCATTGGCGGCCCGCGCCGCTCGCACGCCCGGAGTCGAAAGGATGCCGAGAAATCCATAAGCCAAGACGAATGCCTCCTCCCAGTCGGGTATCCGCCGGCGGCAAGCCGGACGCGTCCTCAAGTTGCCAAAAGCGCGTCCAGCTGCTCGAACATCTCGCCGAACCCGCACGTGCTTCCGGAAGCAATGGCGCTGTCGAGCGCCGCCTCGGACGGATACAGCTCGCGTAAAACCACCATGGTGACGCCGCCCGTCTGTTCGAACGTCACTGTGGTCACGCTCCCGTCCGGGCCACCCTCATCATTCGTCCACACAAGCCGCGCCCCCGGCGTCACCTCGATATACCTGCCGAAGAACGCCATCGGGTGCTCGGACTCGGGATGGCCAAACACGAACCGATACGTGCCCCCGGTCCTCACATCCGCCTCGCAGGAGATGAAGGTCATGCCAAAGGATTTCGGCGCCCACCATTGCATTACCAATGCCGGCTTGCTCCATGCGTCATACACCATGCGCGCCGGCGCGTTGAACCTGCGCGTGACAACCAGCTCACGCCCGGATGTCCGTTCCGTTGCCGTATCTCCACTGCCACGTATCGCATCACCCTGTTCCGCTGTCGCCATCGGTAGTCTCCCTCTGCATTGAACCCTCAGGAACCGTATCCAGCGTCCCGAAGCGTGCAGCCCAAATCCGGCGATACGCCTCGATCCCCGCCAAGCCCCGGCCCGTTCCAGCACGCCAACATGCTTCTTCATGCCCGTCAGCGTGAGGAAGCTGTTCTTTTTTGAAAAAAAGAACCAAAAAACTTTTCTCCGCGCTGTC
>CAZZYR010000496.1:0-2045 GCA_964658235.1 uncultured Acetobacteraceae bacterium
TCGGAACGCTGGCGATGGGTGTCATCCTCAAGCCAGTTTAATCTATAAAGGCGGCATCCTCTATGGAACGACCTCCGCAGGCGGCGCGACCAATAATGGCGCCGTGTTTGCCGTAACACCGTGATAGGATTCCTCCGAGACAATGCGGTTGCGATCACTACACGCATCACGTCACGACGCGTTTACTGATCGAAACGTTAACCTCCTCTGGTTCTCGGCCGATCTGGCCTGCCTTGTTGTTGAAGTCGGCGTCAGGCGATCTCGCAGTAGGTAAGCCAGGACAGTCACATCGCTCAACCAGGCGATGACACGGAGACCCCCCATGCCAGACATGGTCATCGCCGCCTACCGCCCCAAACCCGGCTGCGCCGAAGCCCTCGCCGAACTCACCGCCACCCACGTCCCCCACCTCCGCCGCCTCGGCCTCGCAACGGACCGCCCAGCCCTCGCCATGCGCGCCGCGGACGGCACCATCGTCGAAGTCTTCGAATGGCGTGACGGCGGCATCGACGCCGCCCACACAAACCCCGAAATCCACGCCCTCTGGGCCCGCTACGCCGAACTCTGCGACTACACCAAACTCACAGACATCCCCGAAGCCAGCACTCTCTTCGCCACCTTCACTCCCATCGGCACCCACTAGGCCCAACCCCGTCAAGCCCGCGCGCGGCCGCCACGCCGTGCGCCGGCGTCGCATATCCCCAAAAACGAGGCCCGCCCTACACCTCTACCCGATACCCCACCCCATAAATCGAATGGATTATCTCCTCTCCCCCGCTCGCCGCGGACAGCTTGCGGCGCAAATTCTTGATGTGGCTGTCCACGCTCCTGTCGAAAACATCCTTGTCCCTGTCTGACACCGCGTCCAGCAGGTTCGCGCGGGACAGCACCCGCCCCGGCCGCCGCGCCAGCGCATGAAACAGCCGGAATTCCGTGGGTGTCAGGTCAACCCGCGCCCCATGCAGCCGCACAATCATCGCCGCCTCGTCAATCTCGATCGCCCCCGCCCCCGCCCCCGCGCCCGCCGGCGCCGCCGTCCCCGTGCGGCGCAGCACCGCCTTCACCCGCGCCACCACCTCCCGCGGACTGAACGGTTTGCAGATATAGTCGTCCGCCCCCAGCTCCAGCCCCAGCAGCCGGTCGATCTCCTCCACCCGTGCCGTCACCATGATGATCGGCGTCTCGCCCCGCCCGCGCACGGCGCGGGACAGCGTCAACCCATCAATTTCCGGCAGCATCAAATCCATCAGGATCAAATCCGGCGCGTTCGCCTCCAGCCACGCGGCGGCAATCGACCCGGTGTGCAGACACTGCGTCGCGAACCCTTCCCGCCGCAGATACGCGTCCAGGATGTCCGCGATGGACGCTTCATCTTCCACGATGGCGATCAGCTTCATGTCGTCGCTCGCGCCGTCGGCAGCGTCACCGTCACCGCCAGTCCCCCAAGTGCGGACGCCGCCGCGGAGATCGTCCCCGCATGCGCCTCCACAATCGCGCGGCTGATCGCCAGCCCCAGGCCGGAGCCGCCCGTCTTGCGATTGCGTGAGCTGTCCACACGGAAGAACCGTTCGAACAGGCGCGGCATCTTGGCGTCCGGAACACTCGGCGCGGAATCCTCCACCAGAATGGAAACCGCGTCCTGCGTGCTGGCGGCGGATACGCGTATCGCGCCGCCAGCGTTCGTGTAGCGGATCGCGTTCTCGATCAGGTTGCCGAACACCTGCCGCAGCCTGTCCGGGTCCGCCATCACCGCCGCTCCCGGCGGCACCAGGCCTGCATCGTCCAGCGCCAGCCCCGCCGCCTCCCGCCGGGCCGCAAGCCGGTCCAGCACCTCGGCCATGATCTCGGCCGGGCAGGCCGCCTCCAGGCGAAGCCCCAGCGCCTGCCCGTCCGCGCGCGCCAGCTCGTGCAGATCGTCCACCAGCCGCGTCATCCCCAGCACCTCGCCGTGCAGCCGCGCCAGGGATGCCGGCCCGGCCTCATGCACGCCGTCCTGCAGCGCCTCTATCTGCGCGCGCAGCACCGCCAGCGGCGTGCGCAACTCG
>CAZZYR010000497.1:0-2033 GCA_964658235.1 uncultured Acetobacteraceae bacterium
TTGAGTCCGCGACAGCACTGAAAAAGTTTTTTGGTTCTTTTTTTCAAAAAAGAACTCTTGCCTCACGGGCTAATATGATCCGGTAGCGGCCTAGCCGCATCCTTGCGCAGGTGGACGAAGAACTCGTCGCCGCCGGGATAGGCGGTGCTGATGAGTTTGAAGCCGAGGAGTTCGACGGCAGTGAGGTCTGTCAGCAGGGACGCGAAACTGTCCGGCGTGAAGACGTTGCAGTGGGTGTCTACATAGAGTCCGACTTTGCGGGCGTGGTTGGCGAGGTGAACGGCTTCGAAGCTGGCTTCGGCGAGGTCCGCGCCGCTGTGTTTGGCGGAGCCGAGGGCGGCATCAATGATTTGGCGTGCGCTGGGGTGGGTGAGGCGGGTGAAGAAGGCGTCCGCGAGTTCGGCCATGGTGCTGAGGTTGCGGCGGGAATCGAAGGTGTGGGTGCCGTGGGGGATGGCGAGGGCGAGGACGCCGCCATCTTCGAGCACAGACCAGATTTGCCAAAGCCAGCCGACCATGTCCGGGATGTGTTCGATGACGTGGCTGGCGACCGCGTAGGCGAAGCGGTGGCCTTGCATGATGGCGGCGAAGGGGCGGCCGTCCGCGATGAAGTCCGGCTCCGCGATGGCATCGAAGACGACGCGATGGCCGGTGTAGCGGGCGAGGAGGTCCTCGCGCCGGGCCTGATCCAACTGGCGGACGCGGAAACGCAGGCGCGGGATGAGCGGGCGGTCCAGGGGGCCGATTTCCAGGCCTGGTTGGGTGGCGGGATTGAAGTGGCGGGTGAGTTCGCGCACGCGGGCCTGGGTGGGGGCGTCCAGGGTGGTTCGCAGGATGGTGCCGTCAGAACTGTGCAGGGAGACGGTGTCGTCGAGCCAGAGCGGCTGGGGGAGCATGTAGGTGAAGCCGGCGCCGGGGCCGACTCCTGCCTCGATCAGGTCCGGACGGGGCAGATCCGGGGTGATGCGGGCGATGCGGGCGTGATTGACCGCGAGATCGAACCAGGGGGCGGTGGTCCATCCGTCTATGCGATGCTGGCTGACCTTATCCGTCCAATGTCGGAACGCGCCGCCTTGTGCGGACTCAATAGATGAAGGTTTTTTGGTTCTTTTGTTCAAAAAGAACTGCTTGCTTTCTTCGGTCAGAAAATTCCGAGGAAGCTCGATTTCGGCTTGTCCGCGATCACTGGCGTGGCGCCGGTGGTGGCGGGCTGGCCGAGGGCGGCGTTCTCCCGCAGGCGCTGGCTTTCTGCCTGGGCGTCCAGGACGGTCCCGGCGGGCGGGGCTGATTGCCAGAAGAGGAGGTGGTCCGTGAGGCTTTGGCTGGGGCGATCCAGGCTGGCCTCGGCGTTGACGCGGCTGCGGATATCCGCGGGTGCGGCGGGGCCGGCCTGGGCGACGAGCGCCTGCTGGCCGGCTGTGGTGGGGCCAGCGGCGGCAGTGCCGCCGAGGGCGGTTTCAGGGGCGAGGGCGGCCTCCGCGGCGGCTTGCGCGGTGACCTCCTGCGGGCGCGCGGCGCCTGGCTGGGGGGCGGTAAGCTGGTAGCTGGGCGGCATGGAGAGGGGCGCGCGGGTTTCCACGGTGAATTCGTCCGGGGTGTCCCGGGTGAGGCCGAAGGTGCGTTCCACATCGCCGCAGCCGGAGACTGTGAGGGCGGTGATGGTGAGACTGGCGGCGAGGGCAAGGGTGCGCATGGGGTATTTACGCTTTCGGCGGGGGTGGCTGCAAGCTGGCGCGCGCGGGAATAAAGCTTTCCAGCAAGAGGCACGCGACTCCGACGACGATGGCGGAGTCGCCGAGGTTGAAGACGAACGGGAATGGATCCCAGGCGGCCCAGTGGACGTGTATGAAATCGACCACCATGCCGTAGCGCGCGCGGTCCATGACGTTGCCGAGCGCGCCGCCACCAATGGCGCCGATGGCGCAGGCCGTGGGCAGGGTGGCGGCGGAGCGGAGCCAGACGGCGAGGCCTGCGACAACGGCGACGGCGACGGCAGCCAGGATGAGCTGGCCGGTGGAGGAGCCGGCTTGGAG
>CAZZYR010000498.1:0-2032 GCA_964658235.1 uncultured Acetobacteraceae bacterium
CCAAAAGAGAAAAAGTTTTTTGGTTCTTTTTTTCAAAAAAGAACGCCTTGCTTGCCTTATGATCACCGAGTTCTCCTCTCTAGAGAACCTCCCTGAAGCCGCACGTGCCCTATTCGGCCAAGGCGCTTTCTCCACACGCGCATGGTATGGCAGTATTGCCGCCGCCCTGCCGCCAGGCGCCCAGCCCTGTTTCCAGGTCGTTGAGACAGCCGGGAGCGTGGACGCCGTCTTTCCCATGCAGCAAATGGCCGGGGCGTTGTCCGCCCTTGCCACGCCCTACACCTGTCTTTGGACTCCAATGACAGCCTCAGGGCTTTCCATTGACAGGCTGCACGCGATCGGCCGCGACCTGGCCCCCATCTGGCGGCCCGCCGGCGTGGTCCGGCTGGAGGCAATGGCGGCGCAGAACCCGGCCATGGACGCGGTGCTGGAGGGACTGCGGCGCGCCGGGTTGCGCACGCTGCCATTCAATCATTTCGGCAACTGGCACCTTGATGCGTCCGGCCTGGGATGGGACGCCTATCTTGCCGGCCGCCCCGGCGAAATCCGCTCCACCGTCCGGCGCGCCACGAAGCGGCTGATGGATGCGTCCGGAGCCGTCTTCACGCTGGTGCAAGGCACGCATGGCCTGGAACCCGCCATCGACGCCTATCAAGCCGTCTATGATGCAAGCTGGAAGCAACCCGAGCCCTATCCGCAGTTCAATCCTGCTTTGATGCGCGCGTGCGCCGCGGACGGGTCCCTTCGCCTGGGCATCATCACGCTTGCGGGCGCGGCGATCGCCGCCCAGTTCTGGCTCGTGCATGACCGTTGGGCCGGCGTGCTCAAGCTGGCGCACACCGAAGCCCACCGCGCGCTCGCCCCCGGCACGGTGCTGACCGCGCTGATGATCCGCCACCTTCTGGACGTGGACGGCGTGCACGAACTCGATTTCGGCCGCGGTGACGATGCCTACAAACGCTTGTGGACGGGAGCGAGGCGCCAGCGCGTGGGCGTGCTCGTCGTCAATCCTCTGTCTGTGCGGGGGATAATGGCGATCGCGCGTTACCAAACTGGACACCTACGAAACTCGCTCGCTCGATTTGCACGGGCGCGCGGCAGCCGAAAACGACCCGCGTGATGCAGACGCAGCGTATCCTCTACACGTATGCAAGTCCCGCAAGCTATGGCTCAATCGCGACCCTGGCTATCGTAAACCTTATCCTGGATATCCCCGCTTTTTGCCTTTTGCAGAATGCATTTTCGACATGCGTGCCAAGTCTGTCAGCTTGCCTGGGCGTAGTCGGCGCCTGGTCTGGCGTTGCGGTGGCGGTGGCACTCGCCGCTCTGATCCTCACCTTCCGCCTCATCCCCTGGTATCTGCCGGCAGCTTATCGGCTTGAGATAACCGATCACGCGGTCACATTATCCGCCCGAAAGTCCCAACTCATCCTGCCAGTCGAGTCTATTCACCGGTATCATATCAACGTTGTTACGGATACTTCAGCGCTAAGATTTAACATCAGAAACCACAGGGGATTTGGCAATTGGGTGGAGAACCCGCCTGAATACGCCGGCAGCGCCGTGGACTTCCATATTGATCGCGATGGGGATAGTGATGTTATATCGTTCCCATTATCTTTGAAGTTTGCAGGCGCCGATGAAATCGGCTCTGCGCTCTCGGGTATCTCGCGCACGCTCACTCGAAATTCGTATGCTCAGGACAGATAATCGTCCAACTTCCCTAGCACCGCACTCCATGCGTACCCACGCTCCATCGACGCCCGCGCCGCCGCGCCCAACCTCGGATGCCTGCCATCCAGCACGTCGCACACTGTGGCAACAAACGCCTCCGCGCCATCGGCCACCAGCAGCTCCACCCCGGCCTCCGCCCGCACACCCTCGAAAGCGGGCGGTGACGCCACAACAGGCCGCCCCAACGCCATCCCCTCCAGCACCTTGTTCTGAATCCCGCGCGCAATCCGCAACGGACACACGATCACGGAGGCATGCGCCACATAAGGCCGCACATCTTCCACCCGCCCGGTCACGA
>CAZZYR010000499.1:0-2027 GCA_964658235.1 uncultured Acetobacteraceae bacterium
GCAGGTTCTCCGTCCAGCCGGACCACGTCGTCCCATCCCACGGCTCCGGCGGCAGATGCGCCAGCGCATCCCGGAAGAAATCCGCCTGCCCCTCCTGCACCGGCGGCACCACCTCGCCCGCCACCACGTTCCACTAGTGCCGCGCCTCGCTCAGCAGATCCAGGTTCCCCCTGATCGCCTCCCAAAACGCCTGCGTCGCCGCCCCCGGCAATCGCTCCCGCACCTGGTCAAAGCTCGCCCCATGCAGCGCCCGCCGGTTCAGCGCCAGCAACTGCCGCACATCGAACCGCGCCGGAGATTTCGACACGCGCGACAAATCATGGCTCTCCGCCAGCGTCGCCAGATCCGCAATTTCCGGCGAATCGCTCGTCCCCAACCGCGCCAGATACGCCACGATGGCGGACGGCTCCATCCCGTCCTGCCGCAGCGCCCTCAGCGACAACCCATCCAGCCGCTTGGACAATTTCCCGCCATCCGAGTCGATCAGCAGCGGCAAATGCGCGAACGTCAATTTCGAAGGATTGCTGTTCAGCGCACTGACGATATCCAGCTGCACGCCGGTATTCGTCACATGATCCTCGCCGCGAATGATATGCGTCACCGCGCTATCGATATCGTCCACCACGCTCGTGAACGTATATAGATAACTCCCATCCGCCCGGATCAGCACCGGATCGGACACGGACGGCAATTTCACACCCCGCCGCCCCAGCACCAGATCCGTCCACTCGATCGTGGTATCCGACAACTTGAAGCGCCAATAAGGCGTCTTCCCGTTCGCCTCGGCCTGTGCGCGCTGCTCCGCCGTCAGCTTCAGCATCGCCCGGTCATACACCGGCGCCAGCCCCCGCTTCAGCCGCGCATCACGCTTGAACTTCAGCTCCTCCTCGCTCTCGAAACACGGATACAGCCGGCCTGACGCCTTTAGCGTCTCCGCCGCCGCATCATACAGCGCCAGCCGCCCGGACTGCCGGAACGTCTCGTCCCATGCCACACCCAGCCAATGCAGGTCATGCTCGATCGCCTGCTCATATTCGGGCCGAGACCGCTCCACATCCGTGTCATCGATCCGCAGCAGAAACTTCGCCCCATGCCGCTTCGCAAACAGCGCGTTCGCCAGCGCAATCCGCGCGTTCCCCACATGCAAAAACCCTGTCGGGCTCGGCGCAAAACGAACCCGCATCAATCAATATCCCTGCGCGGATCAAGCGCCCGCCAATCCCGCTCTTCCGCGTTCGCCGGCCGCTCGGAGAAATCCCCCAGCTCGTTCGCACTCCGCCAGCCATCCTCCGGCGCCTCCAGCACCTCCGCATCCTCCCCAAACGCAAACCACGCGCTCAGCACATCCCGCGGCGCCAGCCCCGGCGCCCTGCACAATTCCATGCTGTCCCGCACATAGGCCCTTGCAAACGCATTCGCCTGCATCAGCGTCGGAAAGCCCTTCACATCCTCCACGATGTTGTCCTCGGCGCCACCGGACATGTCCAGGATGCGCACTTTCCAGCCGCCGTCCGGCGCGAACAGGCCGCTCAAGAAAGCAGTTCTTTTTTGAAAAAAAGAACCAAAAAACTTTTACTCATGGGGCGCGCGTCGGCCTCACCACGCGCACCATTAAACAAAAGTTTTTTGCTTCTTTTTTGCAAAAAAGAAGTCCTTTCTTCCTTATTCACGCCACCAACCCCGTATACCCATTCGTAATCGGATACCGCCGATCCCGCCCAAACGCCCGCGACGTCACCTTCACCCCCGGCGGCGACTGCCGTCTTTTATACTCCGCCCGGTCCAGCATCCGCCAAACCCGCACCACCGTCTCCCGCACAAACCCCCGCTCCACCAAATCATCCACGCTCCGCTCACCCTCCACCAACCCCGCCAAAATCGCATCCAACTCCTCATACGGCGGCAAACTATCCTGGTCCGTCTGATTATGCTTCAGCTCCGCGCTCGGCGCCTTCGTGATCACCCGCTCCGGCATCACCGCACCCGCCGGCCCCAACGCGCCATCAGGACGCTGCAAATTCCGCCAC
>CAZZYR010000500.1:0-2027 GCA_964658235.1 uncultured Acetobacteraceae bacterium
ATGGATAAAAGTTTTTTGGTTCTTTTTTTCAAAAAAGAACTGCTCGCTTACGTACTCGCCGCAAACTCCGCAGTGTTCAGCACCGCGCCAGAGAGATGCGCGAACTTTGCTTTGGTCGGCAGAAGCTTTTGTGATTTCGCCATGGCATACCATTGCTGGCTGGGGTGGTGCCAGGGGAGCCACACGCCGTGGAGGCCGGCGGCGCGGATTGTGGCGAGCACGGTGTCCGGGTGGAAGGCGACGCATTCGGGATAGATCCAGCCTTCGGCCTGGGTTTCCTCGGCCAGGCCCATGGAGCCGACATGGACGAAGGTGGCGAGTGCGACGCCGGTGTCCGTGAGGCTGGCGGCGAAGTTGCGGAGAAGTTGTGCGGTGAGTTGCCGCCCGGTGTGGGAGATGATCGACTGGGCCAAAATGAAATCGAATTTCGCGGCGAAGACGTCGGTGGCGAAGTCTTCGTTGTGGCTGAACCGGGGCTGTTTGATGCGGATCTGGTCGTTGCCGATTTCGTTGGCGATGGCGTCCTGCACGAGCCACGCGTTGGGTTCGATACCGTGATAGTTGCCGGGCTGGAGGTATGGCAGGAGAAGGCGGCCAACGCGGAGGGAGCCGCAGCCGAAATCGAGGAGTTTGTGCGTGTCGCGCAGGCCGAGCGTGCAGAGGAGGCGGAACTGGCTGGCGCCCATGAGATCGTAAAGATCGGGTGGGCCGACATAGGCGGTGTAATGCGGGTCCCCTGGCTTGAGGGTGCGGGCCTGGCTTCGGGAGAGGGCGCGGGCATCGTTGTCCGGAGGCGCCAAGGACGCGGTTAGCCGTGCGGGTTCGGGGTGCTTCTGCAGGACGCTGAAGAAGTAGCCGTTGTGCCAGTCGCTGTCCTTGCCGTGGATCTTGGCGTGCCGGTTATCCATCGAGGTGAATATCTCCACCGAAAAGTGCACGGACAAGCCAGCGAGCTTGATCCCTTCGTGCGTGCCGGTCCTGACATCAGGCCAGTTCCAGTCATCGACGACAAGGATGAAGTAATCGTCCATGGCGGGTTGCGCAAGTGTTACGCCGTCGGATTGATCCTGGCGGCCGTGCGGGCCGTCGAAGAGATAGAGGTTAAATTTGCCGATGGTTGAGAAATCGACCTTGCGGAAATCCGCTTCGATGAACGTGGCGTCCGCCGTGGTTTTGAAACGGGCGAGGTTGGCGTGGAATTCGGCGGCCGGGCCGCCGAAGAGGGACCAGTTGTCGATGGCCACGGCGCGCACGGTGTTCCTGTTGATGGCGGAACACAGTGTGGAGCCGGCCCAGCTGCCGACTTCCAGGTAACGCGCATCGGGCGTGATGCGGACGAGGTTGTTGATGAAATACCGATAGCGTTTGCCGGACATGCCGCGCAGGCCGAGCACGGCGGGGTCCAGTTCGCTGATGCCGAGGAGGGCATCGGCGAGGGCGCGTTTCATGGCGGAGACGAGGGGCTGGGGCATGTCCGGCCGGGCTGGCTGGTGCTGATCGTCCGGCCAGATTTTCTGGAGCAGGGCCGGATCCGTCACGATCTGGTCGATCAGTTCCGGATGCAGCACGATGCGCTTGGGGTTGGTGGACAGGCGGTCCAGCAGGACCGTTTCGGCTTGCGCGGAGTCACCTGACGCACGAAGCGCGTGGGCGAGCCTGGCTGCGAGGCGCGGATCGTCGCGTGCCACGGCGAGGCCGGTCTTGAGGGTGGCGATCGCGTCGTGGAGGCGCCCTTGTGCGGCGAGGATGCTGCCGAGTTCGGCGTGGTAGGCGGGCTCCGCGGGGGCGCAGGCGATGGCGGCGCGGTAGGCTTGTTCGGCTTCGGGGAGCAGCGCCATGGCGGACAACGCGCCAGCCAAAGCGGCGTGGAAGGCGGGCTGTTTGGGGTTGATGTCCGCGGCTGTCCGGAATGATGCGGCGGCGGCCGGCGTGTCGCCGTTTTCCAAATGGAGCTGCCCAAGCCTTGCGTGGATGGCGGCGGATTTTGGCAGGATTTCGGCGGCGGCCTGCAGGGCGGCGGTGGCTTC
>CAZZYR010000501.1:0-2016 GCA_964658235.1 uncultured Acetobacteraceae bacterium
CAATGGTCCTCCGCCGGGGCCCGGACGTCGACATTCCAACCAGACCGCCTGCGAGCGAGAGCACCGGGCCGCCTTCGTCCGCCGCTAACCGCACGTCGAGCTGGATCAGCGCATCGATCCTCCCCCCCGCCATGCTGTGCCAGGCGGCGGTCAATGGCCGATACCCGTTTCGCGCCGGTGCCCCGGCGGAAATCCCGTTGGACGATTTCGGCCGCCTGTTCGCGCCCGGCGGCATGTTCGACACCTACTTCACCGCCCAGCTCCGCCCCTTCGTGGACACGTCCGGCCGCAGCTGGAAGCTGGTGCCGATCGACGGCGTGGCGCCACCCATTGCGCCCGCGGACCTGCTGCAATTCCAGCGCGCCGCCGCCATCCGGGACCTGTTCTTCGCCGGCGGCGGCGCCCAGCCGATCTACGCGCACGGCCCCATCCAGCCGGTGGACGTGTCCTGGCCGGGCCCCACCGGCATGCCCAGCGCCCGGCTGAGGTTCGATCCGCCCGCCGGCGGCACCGGCGTGATCGAGGCGGACGGTCCCTGGTCCCTGTTCCGCCTGTTCGGCAAGGGCACGCTCAGCCAGGGTGCCACGCCGGAGTTGTACACAGCTGATTTCACCGCCGGTGCGCATCACGCGCGGTTCAATATCCGCGCCGCCAGCGTGCTGAATCCGTTCGCGCCCAGTGTGCTGCAAAGCTTTTCGTGTCCGCATATCCAATGAAGCTTGGGCAATGAGCGGGGGCCTCTGGGGCAAGCTGCCGTCGCGCGGTGATTTTGTCCGGATTGGCCTGGCGCGCGGCTTCACGGATCCTTGGGATGCGTGGTTGTCCGGCGTGCTGGTGGAGAGCCGCGCGGCGTTGGGCGAGAGCTGGTTGTCCGTTTGGCTGGTGGCGCCGATCTGGCGTTTTTGCCTGGCCGCCGGCGTGTGCGGGCCGGATGCGATGCTGGGGGTGTGGATGCCCAGCGTGGACAATGCCGGCCGGCACTATCCGCTGACCCTTGCCGTGTCCGTCCCGACTTTCGTGGCGCATGAGGGCGCGGCTGTGGACTGGCTGGATGCCGCCGAGGAAGCCGGCCTCGCCGCGCTTGGCGAGTGTTTGGAACCTGATGTTGTGGTGGCGCGCTTGCCCGCCCTTGGTTCGTGTGAGGCGTCTGCGGGCCGCGTCGCCTGGACCCCAGAAAGACGGGGGGTCTGGGGAGGGGGGCACGCCCCCCCCAGCGCTTGCCTTCCTACAGGCTCGGAATTCGCCGCCATGCTCGCATGATCGCCTTCCGCAGCTTCGCCGCCACGGACACCGGCCGCGTCCGCAAGCACAACGAGGATGCCTACGCCGACTGCACGGACATCGCCCTCTGGGCCGTGGCGGACGGCGCCGGCGGCCACCAGGCCGGCGAAGTGGCCAGCGCCATGCTGGTCGCCGCCTTGCGCACCATCCCCGCCTCCCTCACCGCGGAGGATGTGCTCGCCCAGCTCCGCATGCGCGTCTCCGCCGTGCATGTCGCCTTGCGCACGGAGGCCGCGGCGCGCGGCGCGGACGCCATGGCCTCCACCATCGTCATCCTGCTTGTCCGCGGCACGCATTTCCTGTGCCTGTGGTCCGGCGACTCGCGCGTCTATCTGCTGCGCGACGGCCTGCTCCGCCAGCTCACGCGCGACCACTCGCTGGTGCAGGACCTGGTTGATTCCGGCGCCATCACGGAAGCGCAGGCGGAGAGTCATCCGCAGGCCAACGTGATCACCCGCGCCATCGGCGCGCCGGACGATACCGGCGAGCTGGACAAGGTGACCGGCCGCGTCCACCCGCTGGACCGGTTTCTGTTGTGCAGCGACGGGGTGAGCAAGGTTCTCGATGCCGACACCATCTCCGCGCACCTGATGGCGGATTACGCGAACCCCGCGCTTGCGATGATTCATCTGGCGATGCAGCAGGGGAGCCGGGATAATGTGACGGCGCTGATTGTGGATGTGTTGCCGGCATGAAGGAAGGAAGCCGTTCTTTTTTGAAAAAAAGAACCAAAAA
>CAZZYR010000502.1:0-2016 GCA_964658235.1 uncultured Acetobacteraceae bacterium
AAAATCCGCAGCTTTCGGGCGTACCGGTTCAAGTCCGGTGGCGGGCACCACGTTGGAAAGCCATGGTTTCATAGCTTCCAAATCAATGCACCTGGATGGTTAAGCGGTTGCGGGTTCACAGCGTTACATTCTGAAAAGCAATGAAAAAGCGGCCGAAACAGGCCGTTCCCATCTCCGCCTCATCTATAACAGAGGAGGCATGTATGAGGCTGAATAAGCGCTTCTTCTTAGGCAGCGTGCTCGCCGCCGTTCTGGCCGCGCCGCTGCTCACCCCATCGACGGCACAGGCCTGGTGGGGTCCGTATGGTGGCTGGCATCCAGGCTGGGGTTGGGGCTGGCACGCCGGGGTCGTCGTTGCCCCGCCACCGGTGGTGGTAGCGCCGCCCGTCGCGTATGCACCAGCTCCCTACCGCTGGATCCCTGGCCACTACACAGCCTATGGCGCCTGGGTGCCGGCACATTGGGGCTACTACTAATCGATCAGTGTGAAGCAAAAGGCCGGGGTAATTGCCCCGGCCTTGTTTTGGTTAAGTGGAAGTCAGCCGCTATTCTCGGCCATCGGTCCGGCTCTCACCTACCGGCTGGGGAGCCGAAGGCTCACCTCGGTTTACTGCAAAGTGTGTTGAATGCCGGAAACGCCCGGCAGTGGCGGGCACCTTCACGGCTCGCCCGGAACCGCCACCAGCCCGGCCGCCTCGATCCCGGCAATGGCGGCGCGTTCGTCGTTGTCGCCACTATCGCCGGAAATGCCGACGGCACCGATAGTGGCGCCGGATGCGTCGCGCACCAGCACGCCACCCGGGCCCGGCAGCATGCCGCCAGGGATCACGCCGGACAGCGCCTGGAAGAAGGAGGGCAGTGCTTTCGCCCGGTCCGCCAGCGCGCGGGATCCCGCGCCCATCGCCAGCGCGCCATTCGCCTTACCGAAGGCCACCGCAAAACGCCCTGTGCTGGTGCCATCCTCCGCCAGGGCGCATTTCACCGTGGCGCGGCTGTCCAGCACCACCACCAGGATGGGCAGCAGGCCCAGCGTGCGGGCATGGGCCAACGCGGCATCGCCGATCATTCGCGCGGCGCTTAGGGCAATGTCTGGCATGAAAGGTTTTTCCTAAGAAAGGCAGCAGTCTTTTTTGAAAAAAAGGACCAAAAACTTTTATCAGTTGAGTCCGCGACAGCACCGACAAAAAGTTTTTTGCTTCTTTTTTTTCAAAAAAGAAGGCCTTGCTTCCTTACCCCGCCGGATTGCGCCTATTCGCCTGCAACTCCTCCGGGCTGAGCTTCAGAAAGAAATACAGATGGTAGCTTGGCCCAGTGATGTCCTTGCTGGTGGGCAAGGTCATGTGGATTTCCTGGCCGGTGACCTGCAACGTGGTGACGTTGGGCGGGAAGGTGACGTGCTGGGTGTAGAACTTCTCGTCGATGATACCGCCGGCGCGGGTGACGCCCACCCCGTACGGGATATCCGCCTCCGCGCTGTTGGCGGCGGGGCCGCGTGTGGCCACCATGACGGCGTGGACATGGGCGCCTTCCGCGCGGACGCCGAGCTTGCCTGAGCAGGCGCCCTGAACATCCGTGATTCGGACGCTGAGCAGGAGGTCCGAGATGTCCGTGCCGCGCGAATCGTAGCGGACGAGGCGGGCGGCGTCCGGCAGCAGATACGGCTTGGGGCACTGGACGGCTTGCTCTTCTGGGTCCGCATTGCAGCCGGCGAGAGCAAGGAGAACGAGGGGGGCCGAAAGGCGTGACGCGCGCATGATCCACTCCGCGGCGGCCCGCGGCGATGGCTGGGGCGGCACGCTGGCTGCTTTGCCACACCCGCCCCGCTTTGCACCAGGACCCCGGAGCGCCATATTGCGGCCAAAGACCGGAGCCCTTGCCGATGCCCGATAGCCCGACCGACCTGCTGATGCGCCCAACCGACGCCGCGCTGCGTCCGCTGAGGGTGGTTCTCGCCGGCCCGCGGGGCTTCTGCGCCGGCGTGGACCGCGCCATCCGCGTGGTGGAGGAGGCGCTGCG